>CAYMRO010000061.1:0-10093 GCA_964392875.1 uncultured Demequinaceae bacterium | reverse complement strand
GGGGCGTCTGTCCGGCCGCGCCAAGCCGCGCACACTGGGCGAAGAGAAGTTGCTCGTCACCGCGCGCACGCTCGCGGTGCGGCGCTCGCGTCCCCAGGCGTTCATTGGCGAACGCGCGGGCTATCACCCCCTCGCATCGTCGTCAGACCACGCCATCGTCTTTGCACGCAGCGTGGACGACGAGGACTGCATCGTGACCATCGCTACGCGCGTGGCGGGCGAACTGGAACGCCTAGGCGGCTGGCACGACCACACGGTGCAGTTGCCCGCGGGTTCCTGGAAGGACGCCCTCACGCGCACCACCTTCGAGGGCGGCGCGGCGGCCCTGTCTACGGTGTTGCGCACGCTTCCCGTTGCGCTGTTGGTGAGGGCATGAGGGCCCACGTCTGGGCTCCGTTCGCGTCAACGGTTGCGTGCAGCGTTGGTGGGCTTGACGTTGCCATGGAGCCGCGCGACGACGGTTGGTGGGAGGGGCCACCGCTGGAGCACGGACAGGATTACGGGTTTGTGGTTGATGGCACCGGCCCTCTGCCCGACCCCCGCTCGCCTCGCCAGCCGCACGGCGTGCACGGCCTGTCTCGGGCCTTCGACACGGACGCATTCCCGTGGACGGACTCCGAGTGGCGCGGACGCGACGCGCGTGGCGCGGTCTTCTACGAGCTCCACGTTGGCACGTTCACAGCGGATGGGACGCTCGACGCGGCCGCCCGTGAATTGCCGCGCCTCGCCGCCACAGGCATCGAGATTGTGGAACTCATGCCGATTGCGCCAATGCCCGGCACGCGCGGATGGGGGTACGACGGTGTCTCGCTCTATGCGGTCTACGAGGAGTACGGGGGCCCTGCGGCATTGCAGCGCTTTGTGGACGCCGCGCACGCAGCCGGTCTTGGGGTGGCGCTTGACGTTGTGTACAACCACTTGGGACCGGACGGCAACTACCTGAGCAAGTTTGGCCCGTATCTCACGGGCGCGCACCACACGCCGTGGGGCGAAGCCATCAACCTCGACCAACCGCTCTCGGTACACGTGCGTCGTTTCCTCGCGGACAACGCGCTGCGCTGGTTTCGCGACTTCCACGTGGACGTGCTGCGGCTCGACGCCGTTCACGCGTTCCGCGATGACTCCGCCACCCACTTCTTGGCACAGCTGAGCGCGGAGACCGCAGCGCTCAGCACCAAACTGGACCGCCCGCTTTCGCTCGTTGCCGAGAGTGACCTCAACGACCTCGCCATGGTGACGCCGCTAGCAGAGGGCGGGTTGGGCCAGACCGCGCAGTGGGCCGACGACGTTCACCACGCCTTACACACCTACCTCACGGGTGAGCGGGACGGCTACTACTCGGATTTTGGGTCCATCGAGGCGCTGGACCATGTCTACCGCCACGTCTTCCTGCATGACGGGAGGTGGTCCTCCTTCCGCAACCAACTGTGGGGGAAACCGGTGCCGGACGCGATGGATCGCCGCCGTTTTGTGGTCTATGCAGCCAACCACGACCAAGTGGGAAATCGAGCGCAAGGCGATAGGCCGTCGGCCACTCTCACGCCCGGCGCCCAGGCGGCGTCACTCGCCATGGTGCTGCTCTCCCCCTTCACTCCCCTGCTGTTCCAGGGCGAGGAGTATGGCGAGACGCGCCCGTTTCCGTTCTTCTCGGATCACGCGGGCGAGCTTGGCCGCGCCATCAGTAAAGGGCGGCTGGCTGAGTTCCAAAGTCACGGGTGGGGCGGCGGCGCCCTCCCGCCGGATCCGCAAGATCCGGCCACCTTCGCGGCCGCAAAACTGGACCGTTCGGCGCAGGGCAAAATCAACGACGCCCTGCGCACGTGGCTGGCTGAGGTGATGGCCGTGCGGCCCTTCACTCTTGAGCCCGACGCGTGGGCACGGCATCCCGTGAGCGTCACCGAACGTGCGGCGCGGCAGCTCACCATGACGGGACCCGTGCTGGTACACGTCAATCTCTCGAGCGAACCGGTAGCGTACAAAGGACGGCCGGCGGCCGTATTCGGTGACGTCACAACGGAGGGCGCGGGGTTCACGCTCCAGCCGGACGCCGTGGCGCTGGTGGTGGCAAAGGAGCCCTGAGTGAGCGGCAAATTCAAGATTGACCCGGGTACCTCTCTTAGGGCCGACGCTTCCTGGAGTTGGGAGGGCTTCTCGCCTAGTAACACCTCGGGGTTCAACGGCGACAGCAAAGACGCAGCGAAACTCATGGAAAGCCAAGGCGAGCGGCTCTCGCAATTGCAAGAGAAGCTCTTTGCGAGCGGGCGCTCCGGCGGCACTCAGTCCGTACTGCTGGTGTTGCAAGGGATGGACACCTCCGGCAAAGGCGGCATTGTGCGCCACGTGATCGGCATGGTGGACCCCCAAGGCATCGCGCACCGCTCGTTTGGCGTACCCACCGAGGAGGAACGCGCGCATCACTACTTGTGGCGCATCCGCAAGGCGCTGCCCGCCCCCGGGCTCATTGGCGTATTTGACCGATCCCACTACGAGGATGTGCTCGTTGTGCGCGTTCACGACCTGGTGCCAGACGATCCGTGGGAAGAGCGTTACGCGGAAATCAACGCCTTCGAGAAGGAAGTGACGGACGCTGGCACGGTCATCGTCAAGTGTGCCTTGCTCATCTCCCCCGAGGAGCAGTTTGCGCGCCTACGCGAGCGCCTGGAGCGGCCGGACAAGTACTGGAAGTTCAAGCCAGGCGATATTGACGAGCGCGCGCACTGGGGTGCGTACATGGACGCGTACCAAGCGGCGATCCGGGCCACGTCAACGGACATCGCACCGTGGCACACGATCCCCGCGGACAACAAGTGGTTTGCGCGGCTCGCCATCTCTCAACTGCTTTTGGAGGCGCTCGAGTCGCTCAACCTGAACTGGCCGCCGGCGGAGTTCAACGTGGCGGAGCAGATGGCAAGGCTCGACGAGATGGGCGAGGCGGCGCCCAGTTAGTCGGTGCTCAGCTAGTCGGCGCCCGGTTAGTCGGTGCCTGCAGTCATCGCGTGGAGCCGCGACAGTGCACGCAAGTACTTTTTGCGATACCCGCCGGCGAGCATGTCGGCGCCAAACACCTCCGGCCACGTTACGCCGGAGGCAACTACGCGCACGTTCGCCTCGTAGAGGCGGTCAACGAGCATGACGAGGCGCAGCGCTTTGTTCTGGTCCGCGAGGGGCGCCACGTCCGTGACGCCGAGCACCTCAATTCCCGCGATATACGCCGCATACCTGGACGGATGCACTTGTGCGAGGTCCTCTACCAGGGCGTCCCACGCCTCCACCGCTCCCCCGTCATCGCTCGCGACCGCGCGGACCTCGGCGTCTGAAACGGGCTCGTGAGGCGCGAGCACTTCGCGGTGCCGGTAATCGGGCCCGTCGAGAGTCTGAACGGCGAAGCGCGACGCTAGCGCCTGGATCTCGCGGCGGAAGTCATCCGCCGCGAAGCGCCCCTTGCCCAAGGCGCCGGGCGGGGTATTGGACGTTGCCGCTAGCGCAACCCCAGCGTCGGCCAGTTCCCGCATGAGCCGAGCCATCAGCAACGTGTCGCCAGGATCATCGAGTTCAAACTCATCGATGCAGACCAAGCTGAATTGCGAGAGCGCCTCTCGCGCCGGCGCAAAGCCAAGCGCGCCCACCAGGCTCGTGTACTCGAGGAACGTGCCAAACGCGGCGCGCGCGCCCACCTCGTGCGCCATCGCGGCGAGCAAGTGCGTCTTGCCAACGCCAAACCCGCCATCGAGATACAGGCCAGCGCCGCCGCTTGGCCTGCGCTTGCCCAACGCTCCGCGTGCGAACTCTTGGGCGGCGCCTAAGGCGGTGGCTTGCGAGGGGTACGCGGGGTCCGGAACATAGGATGAGAAGGTCGCGTGCGCAAAGTGCGGGGGTGGCACAAGGCTCGCCACCAGGTCCTTTGGGGTGACCGCGGGGCGGCGGCCAACGAGGCGAGTCTGCACGATGGCCTAGCCTAATTGCGCGAGAGAAGGGCAATGCGCATGGAACCAGGGAGCCTCGTCACCGAGGATGGCGTTGTCCTCCCTCCCTGCCCCTCTGAAGCGGAGCTGAGGCCCCTGTACGAGATTGGGGACCGCCCTAGCGTGCGGCTGTCGATGATCCAAGCGCCCGACCACGGGGCCGTGGGCATTGACGGCAAATCCGGGACGCTCAACGGGCCCGAGGACCTGCGGGTTTTGAAGGTCACGCGATCTTGGGCCGACGTAGTGATCATTGGCGCGCGCACCGCGCGCATCGAGGGCTACGGCAACATCCGCCTTGGGCCGGAACTCACCGCGGCACGCGAGGCGAGCGGCTTTTCAAGGCTCCCTGACCTCGCCCTCATCACGCGCAGCGGACGCGTTCCCGACGGCCTGGACCCTACGCGCACGTGGATCTTCACCACCGAGGCAGGACATGTCGCCGTCATGGGCGGGCCACTCGCCTCTCGCGTGTTCACGGTTGGCACTGAGGCGGTGGACGCCGCTGCCATCGTGGCAACGCTGTGGGATGCGGGCCTACGCCGCATGCTCTGCGAGGGCGGGCCGGCCGTGGCTGAAATGTTTATCGATGCGAACCTCGTGAGCGACTTCTGCCTCACCACGTCACCGCACCCGTCTGGTCCGGGTCCCGTGGTGCCGCCCGTGCCAGCGTCGCTGAGACGCGAATTGGTGCTGACTGGGAACGGCTACACGATGGAGCGGTGGAGCCAGCCCCAGGCCTACTGACGTTCTTCGGTGCGCTCGCCCGACCACAGCGTGTGGAACGTGCCTTCTTGGTCCACCCGCTTGTACGTGTGGGCGCCAAAGAAGTCGCGCTGACCTTGGATGAGGGCGGCGGGGAGACGTTCCGCTCTCAAAGAGTCGTAGTACGAGAGCGACGAGCCGAACGCCGGCACCGGCACTCCTGACAACGCAGCCTGCGAGACCGCGCGCCGCCATGAGGACACGCCCTTGGCAACTTCCTCAGCAAAGTAGGGGTCTACCAGCAGGGACGCGAGGTTCGCGTCACGCTCGTATGCCTCGGTGATGCGGTTGAGGAAGCGAGCGCGGATGATGCAACCGCCGCGCCAGATGCGGGCCATTGCGCCACGATCGATGTTCCATCCGTACTCATCCGAGGCGCGCTCAATCTGGTCAAAGCCTTGCGCGTACGCGACGACCTTTGAGGCATACAGCGCCAGCCGCACGTCCTCGATGAAGGCCTCGCGGTCCGCGATGTTCCACGGCTCGGTCTCTCCCGCGAGCACGGCGCGCGCCGCTTCGCGCTGCGCCACCTGCGAGGAGATTGCGCGCGCAAAGGTTGCCTCCGCGATTCCCGTCACGGGCACGCCCAACTCCAGCGCGTTCTGCACGGTCCAGCGGCCCGTGCCCTTCTGCCCAGCCTGGTCCACGATGACGTCAACCAGTGGCTTGCCCGTGGTGGCGTCAACCTGGGCGAGCACCTCGGCCGTGATCTCGATGAGGAATGATTCAAGGTCGCCCTTGTTCCATTCGGCGAAAATCTCGCCAATCTCGGCTGGCGCAAGGCCCAAGCCCGCACGCAGGAGGTCGTAGGCCTCGCCAATGAGCTGCATGT
Organism: uncultured Demequinaceae bacterium; assembly: GCA_964392875.1. GTDB lineage: Bacteria > Actinomycetota > Actinomycetes > Actinomycetales > Demequinaceae > Demequina. The sequence goes on along the minus strand of CAYMRO010000061.1, from coordinate 4,534 downwards.
CCGCATACTCGATGCCGTTGTGCACCATCTTGACGAAGTGACCCGCGCCGTCCGGGCCCACGTGCGTGCAGCACGGCACGCCGTCAACCTTGGCGGAAATCTTCTCGAGGATGGGGCCGAGCGTCACGTAGGACTCTGCTGGGCCGCCGGGCATGATGGACGGGCCGAGCAGCGCGCCCTCCTCGCCGCCGGAGACGCCGGAACCGACAAAGTGAATGCCCTGCTCGCGCAGCGCGGCCTCGCGCCGGCGCGTGTCCGGGTAGTGGGCGTTGCCCGCGTCCACGATGATGTCGCCTTTATCGAGCAACGGCACCAATGAATCGATGACCGCGTCCGTTGGGCCACCCGCCTGCACCATGATGACGATCTTGCGCGGGCTCTCAAGCGCCGCCACAAAGTCCTGCAGCGACTCGCAGCCAATGAAGTCACCCTCATCGCCGTGGTCCGCGATGAGCGACTGCATCTTCTCCGCGGACCGGTTGTGCACGGCCACCGTGTAACCATTGCGAGCAAAATTGCGGGCCAGATTGCGGCCCATCACTGCGAGTCCGGTGACACCAATTTGAGCGTGCGACATAACCATCCTTGTGCGGGTTTCGGGGATACCAGCCAAGCCTAGAGGGTGTGGCGCCGCGTGGCGTAACCCGCCACAGCGTCGGCCCCGCCTACGCTCAAGCCATGGCGCACGAACCGTCCACGGCGCCTCCCGCGTTTCAGGAGGCGCTGCGTTCGCTCGCCCAAGCGCGCACCAGGCGAGACATTGTGCTCACCGAAACGCCCGCTCCCGGCCGCATCGCACCCTACGCGATAGCAATTGACGGCGAATTGGCCGACGCTACTGGCAGGTTTGTCCTTTTGCACGACCCCGCCGGTCAGCCGGCTTGGGATGGCACCTTCCGCGTGATTGCGCTCGTCAAGGCGCAAGTGGAAGCCGAGATCGGCACCGACGACATGTGGGCAGACGTAGCGTGGTCGTGGCTAGCCGATGCGCTAGATGGCCTCCCCCACCACGGCGCGGGGGGTACCGTGACGAAGACCGTTTCCCGCTCGTTTGGGGCGCTCGCGGAGCGACCCGACGAGGTGATGGTGGAAATGCGCGTCTCGTGGACGCCAGAAGGAGCAGATATGGAACCGCACATCATCGCGTGGACGGAGCTCATGGCGTTCAGTGCGGGCATTCCACCGGCCCCTGAGGGCGTTGCCGTGCTCCATGGGCGGCGCGCGTGACCGAGGCCTCCGAACAGGCGGCGCCAGCGGAACGCGAGCTCACCGCGCTCACCACGCCCGCTGACGGCGTGCCGCCCGTCATCGACACTCCCCACGCTCTTGCTGAGGCGTGCGCGCGGTTTGCCGCCGGTGTTGGCCCCGTTGCCGCCGACGCCGAGCGTGCTTCCGGCTTCCGCTACGGCCAAGCAACCTATCTTGCCCAGTTCAAGCGCGAAGGGGCTGGTATTGCGCTCATTGATGCAGCTGCATTGCCGGACTTGACCTCGTTGGGAGCGGCCCTTGGGGACGCGGAGTATGTGTTCCACGCCGCCTCCCAGGATCTTCCAGGGATGCACGATCTTGGGCTCTACCCCGCGTCGATTTTTGACACCGAACTCGCCGCGAGACTGCTCGGGTGGCCCAAAGTTGGCCTTGCCGCCGTGGTGGAACGCGAGCTGGGCCTGGTGCTCGCAAAGGAGCACTCCGCGCAGGATTGGTCCACGCGGCCACTCCCGCACGATTGGCTCAACTATGCGGCGCTAGACGTTGAGGTGCTCCTCGAATTGCGCGTCAGCATGGGAGAACAGCTGACAGCGGCGGGCAAGGCCGAATGGGCGCGCCAAGAGTTTGAGGCCGTGCGGCTTGCGCCGGCGCCTGAGCCACGCATCGATCCGTGGCGCCGCACCTCCGGCACCCACTTGCTGCGCGATTCCCGCTCGCTCGCGATTGTGAAGTCGCTGTGGGAAGCGCGAGACATTGCGGCGCGCGAACGCGACACCTCCCCGGGACGGGTGTTGCGGGATGCGGCCATCACCGCCGCCGCCCAGGCCAAGCCTCAATCAGTGGACGCGCTCGTGGAGGTGTCCGAGTGGCGCTCGCGCGGCACCAAACGGCGCGCCGCGTACTGGTATCCGTTCATCGAGCAGGCCATGGCCCTGCCAGAAGATCAACTGCCACCACGGCGCGGGCCTTCCGCGGATGGGCCGCCCCAGCCGCGCATGTGGAAGGAAAAGCGGCCGGAGGCAGCCGAGCGCCTCAATGCCGCGCGCGTTGGAATTGGCGTGCTCGTTGACACGCTCGCCATTCCCGCCGAAAACCTCTTGCAGCCGGACGCCCTTCGCCGAGCGTGCTGGGACTATTCCGGCGGCGGCGAGGAGTGGGTGCGCGAGTTGCTCGCGTCCCGCGGAGCGCGCCCCTGGCAGATTGACTTGTGTGCGCCCGTGCTGGTGGCTGCGTTCGAGGCGCCCACACCCGCCGAGCCCGCACCCGCAGAGCCCATCCCCGCCGAATAGCTCGCTTGGGCCTGTAACCTGCCCCCAGCGTGGGCCCCGCTAGGCGTTCAGGGCGGCCTTGGCGAAGTCCGCGATAGCGCCCGCGTCGAGACCAATCTCATCGATGACCTGTGCGCGCGAGGCGTGGTCCAGGAACCTCGACGGCACGCCAAAGTGGCGGAACTCCGCCTCAACGCCTGCGGAGCGCGCGTGCGCACCCCATTCCTCGCCCAAACCCGCATCCGCAAGCCCGTCCTCCACCGTGATCACGAGCCTTGCGCCATTGACCAGGGACACGAAGCCGTCCGGTACCGGATGCACCCACGTTGCGGTTGCCGCAACGGCGTCGTAGCCTTCCGCGGCAAGCTTGCCCGCCACCTCAATCGCCGTGGCCGCCATGGGTCCAAGTCCAAGCACCACGGCGTCTCGGCCGGTGCCGTGTTCCGCGAGGATGTCGAGCCCTCCCTCGTGCCGCAGCGCGGGAATGGGCGCCGTCAGCGCACCCTTGGGGTACCTCACAACGGTGGGCGCGTCAGCGACGTCCAGGGCCTCGCGGAAGGCCGCGCGGAGCGTGGGCTCGTCGCGCGGCGCGGCGATGCGCATGCCCGGCACGTGCCGCAAGAGCGCCATGTCCCACATGCCGTTGTGGCTTGCGCCGTCGTCCCCCGTGATCCCAGCGCGATCGAGCATGAAGGTGACGCCCGCACGGTGGAGCGCAACGTCCATGAGCACTTGGTCGAATGCGCGGTTGAGGAACGTCGCGTATAGCGCAATGACGGGATGCAATCCCGTAAATGCGAGCCCAGCGGCCGACGTCACCGCGTGCTGCTCGGCGATGCCAACGTCAATCACCCGGTCCGGGTATTCGCGCGCAAAAGGTCCCAACCCAACGGGCTCGAGCATCGCGGCAGTGATCCCCACAACATCGTCTCGTTCCGCGCCAACCGTCAGCATTTCGTCGGCGAACACGCTGGTCCATCCAAACCGGGACGGCTCTATGGGCAACCCGGTCTCTGGATGGATGCGGCCCACGGCATGGAACCGGTCGGCGTCGTCCTGCTCGGCCGGGGTGTAGCCGCGGCCCTTGTCGGTAAGCACGTGCACAATGACGGGCGCGCCATACAGCTTTGCTTGCCGTAGCGCCTCCTCAACCTGCGCCAAATTGTGCCCGTCCACGGGCCCCATGTACTTGAGCCCCAAATCCGTGAACACGCCGTCAGCGCCAAGCAGCCCCTTGAGCGCGCGCTTGCCGTGCATGACGGTCTCGTACGTGAAGGCGCGCACCTTGCCACGACCCTGAAAAGTGCGCTTTCCCCACCCCAAGAACTGCTCGTAACGCGGGTCCGTGCGGATCACGTCGAGCCGCCGTGCGAGCCCGCCGGCCGTGGGCGCGTAGGAACGGCCGTTGTCGTTGATGACAATGACCACACGATCGTCCGACGCTGCCAGCGCGTTGAGCGCTTCCCACGCCATTCCGCCGGTGAGGGCGCCGTCGCCGATCACCGCTACCGTGTGGCGATCAGTCTCCCCGCGCAGAGTTCTGCCACGTCCGATGCCGGCTGCCCAGGACAGCGCCGTTGACGCGTGGGAGTTCTCCACAACGTCATGCTCGCTCTCCGTGCGCGCGGGGTAGCCGGAAAGCCCTCCGCGCGAGCGCAGGGTTGAGAAGTCGGTGCGGCCCGTCAGGAGCTTGTGAACGTAGGCCTGGTGCCCCGTGTCAAAGACGATCGTGTCGCGAGGAGACTCGAACACGCGGTGCAGCGCCACGGTCAACTCAACGACGCCGAGGTTAGGACCTAGGTGGCCGCCGGTGCGAGATACGGAGTCGACGAGGAAGCCTCGGATCTCGTCCGCGAGCGCCACGCATTGCTCCGGCGAGAGGGCCCGCACGTCATGCGGGGAGTTGATGCGCTCCAGCAACCTCGCTCCTTTCGGCAGGCAACCACTGTACGTCGCGACGGCCCCGCCGGTGGGATCGGTTCGGCCACCAAGGCTCGCAGCACGTACTGCAGGGTGCCGCCGTTGCGGAAGTAGTCGGCCTCGCCTGGCGTGTCGAT
>CAYMRO010000060.1:0-10118 GCA_964392875.1 uncultured Demequinaceae bacterium | reverse complement strand
TGAGCTTGCGCGCGGGCTTGAAGAAGACCACGACCTTGCCGTCCTGTGTGTAGGCGGGCATGCCGTACCAGGTCCTTGGCAGCAGTTCTGGGGCGGCTGCGGTGACGAGCGCGTGTACCGCCGACGCCAGTTCCTGATCGGCGGGCGCCATGGCGGCGATGGCCTCCGCGCATGCCGCGGCGTCCGCCTCTGCGCTCTTGACGCGCTTTGACTCCGCGACGGCTGCCTTCATGGCGGCCTTTTCTTCGGCACTGAATGCGTTGCTGGCTTTCTCAGTCATGGGGACCTTCCTTTCTCTTTCCCAATTTAGTGGGCGTTGGGGGCGAAGCGCATAGCGTGCGGACTGCGGCGCGCACTGGGACCCAAGTCCCGCTCATAATTAAGGGGAATCGTCTACTTTTAAACCGCAAGCCTCAAGAGGAGAAGCCATGAGCACAAATGCGTTGAGCGCGCCGAGCGCCGTCATGACCACCATCAGCGATCTCGCGGATCTGGTGGCCGTCCAAGATGAAGCCACCGTGTCTCGCACGGTACTGACCGTGGATGGCGCACGAGTGGTGGTGTTCGCGTTCGCGGCCGGGCAGGTGCTCACCGAGCACACCGCCGCCATGCCCGTGCTCTTGACCGCGGTGGAGGGCGAGCTGCTCGTCACGGCGGACGGCCGCACGGACACCCTTGTTCCCGGTGGCGTGATCCACTTTGACACTCGATTGCCACACGCCATTGAGGCCGTCACGGACGCCAAGCTGGTGCTCACCATGATCGATGCTCGCAAGGTCTCGTCGCTTCCTGCACACGGAGACGATGCGTGCGGAGGTGACGACGGATGCGGCGGTCGGGAGAACCTGCTGGGCGGTCCGGCCGTGTGTGAATGCGGGCACGACGACGGCACTGAACCGCACATCGACGCCCGGCTGCTGCCCGGCTTGGTGCGGCACCCCGCGATTATTGGCGCCTTCCAGTCTCTTCGTCCCGGTCAGTCACTCATCGTGACCGCTGGCCACGCCCCCATGCACTTGCTCGACCAACTTGCCGAAATCACGCCCTTTGAGTGGGAGTTTGTGCAACAGGGTCCAGTGGATTGGAAGGTGCGGCTCACGCGCCCGGAAGAGGCCGAGGCTGAGGCCGACGCCGAGGAGGCTTAGGCGTCCTCTGCCTGTCGCGCTCGGAACGCGGCCTGCGCCGCTCGGTTGGTGCACGTGAGCGTGCAGTACTTCTTGGAGCGGTTGCGGGACATGTCGAACACCACGCCTCCGCAATCGTCCATGGCGCAGTGGGAGAAGCGGCTCATCTCGTCCGCGCGGATGACGTCGATCATCGCCATCGCGGATTCCACGAGAATGCGCTCGGCGAGTGGACGGTCATCGCTCGTGGCGTGAATGTGCCAATCGACTTCACCGTGGCGCACCAACTGGGGGAGTGCGCGCTGTTCTTCGAGGATCTCGTTGACGATGGGCACGGCACCGTCGCGCGAGGACAGAAAGAGCGTTCGGAGCGTGGCCCTAATCGCGCGGACCGGTTGCAGAGCGCTCGCCGTGGGGAGCGGGCCCGTGTAGCCAAACTGGGTGAAGAAGTGCCTAAGTTCGCCCACGGTCGTGAGCGTGTCCGGCTCGAGTTCCGAGTTTGCCAGGAAGACGGCCGACTCCAAGGCCTCCACGGTGTCATTAGCAAACGTCATTTTGACACATTACCACATTTCCGCTAACGTAATGACTCATGAGCATCATGACTAATGACGTAGCACGCGCCGTCCCGAAGCAGAAGGTGACGTCTGGCGTCGGATTCGCTCTGGTCGCCGCCGCGTCATTTGGACTGTCCGGCAGCCTCGCCAAAGGGCTCATGGACATCGGTTGGAGCGCCGGCTCCGCCGTCCTGTTGCGCGTCACCATTGCCGCACTTGTGCTCGCGATCCCAGGTGCGCTGGCGCTCAAGGGCCGCTGGCACCTGCTGATTCGCAGCGCAGGCTCAATCGCCGCTTACGGACTGTTCGCCGTGGCGGGAGCGCAGCTCTTCTACTTCATGGCCGTGCAGACCCTCGACGTCTCCATCGCGATGCTCATCGAGTACCTCGCTCCCGTTGCGGTGGTCATGTGGCTATGGCTACGCACTGGGCACAAGCCAACGCGCCTCACCGGGATTGGCGCCGCCATTGCCGCGGTGGGTCTGGTGCTGCTCATCAACGTCTTTGGCGGCGTCCAGATCAGCCTCGTGGGCATTGCCTGGGCGCTCGCGGCAATGGTTGGAGCAACCGTCTACTTCATCATCTCCGGTGACGCCTCGAATCCGCTGCCGCCCATCAGCCTCGCGGCGGCTGGGCTCATGGTGGCGGCCGTGGTGCTGGGCGTGGCTGCGGCAAGTGGCCTGCTGCCCATGGGCTTTGCCGGGGGTGACGTGCAGTTTGCGCCATTCGCGATGCCGGTATGGCTCGTCGTTGTGATGCTGGGTGTGGTCACCGCAGCGATTGCCTATGTTGCGGGCATCGCGGCCACGCGCCGTCTTGGCGCACGGCTCGGCTCGTTCGTTGCGCTCACTGAGGTGCTCGCCGCCGCAATCTTCGCGTGGATGTTGCTGGGACAGGCGCCCGCGCCCATCCAGTTGCTCGGTGCGGCGCTCATGCTCGCTGGCGTCATCGTGGTGAAGCTTGGTGAACCAGCTGAGCCCGCGCTTGAGTCACTCACCGTAGAGCCCCTGCCGGTTGACCCGCTGGAGGGTACGCCCGAGCGCATTCCAGCTTGACGCGTCTAGGCTGACGCCGTGGACGCTCTCGGAACGCAATTCGGAACCGCGGCCAGCGACTACGTGGCTGGCCGGCCAAGCTATCCGCCACTCGCCGTGGCATGGCTTCTTGAAGGCGTCACGCAACCGGTTGCCGACGTTGGTGCTGGCACGGGAAAGTTGACGGAGCAGATTCTCGCCCAGGGACATGACGTCACCGCCGTGGACCCGGACTCGGGCATGCTCACCGCACTCGCGGAGGCGGTGCCCGGCGTGACCACGCTCACCGGCACGGCGGAGGCACTTCCGTTCGCGAACGCGAGCCTTGGAGCCCTCACCTATGGCCAGGCGTGGCACTGGGTGGACGTACCTGCGGCTACCGCGGAAGCCGCGCGCGTCCTAATCCCCGGCGGAAGGTTGGGGCTCATTTGGAACCTCCGCGACGAGTCCGTTGATTGGGTGGCTGCCCTGGGAGCGGCAATGCACGCGTCAAAGGCTGAGTCCATGATCAGTTCGCAGGAAGTCGAGGTGGGCCAACCCTTCGGCGAGCTCGAGGAAGAAGTGTGGCGGTGGGACAACCCCGTCACGCACGAGGGCCTTCGCGCCATGGCGCGCTCGCGCAGTTACTACATCACGGGCGATATCGAGCTCCGCGAGGCGGTGGATGCTGGCGTGGATGAGGTGCTCGCGGACCTCGACCCCCAAAACCTGCTGATGCCGTACGCCACCCACGCCTTCAGGACTGCCCGGCCATAGCGTCGGGCCAAATGCCATGTACCAGGGGCGATAGGCGCGCCGTGCGGGCGATAAAAAGAAAAATGTGTGCACGAGGATCGCGACGGTACACTTGAGGGCTGGCAATTGCCGCCAACCCCAAAGAAAACGAATCGAGTTCCCGCATGCCCATGCGCTCAGATCTGCGCAACGTCGCCATCGTGGCCCACGTAGACCACGGCAAGACGACGCTTGTTGACGCCATGCTGTGGCAGGGCGGCGCCTTTGGCGAACACGCCCATGTGAACGAGCGCGCCATGGACTCTGGTGACCTTGAGCGCGAAAAGGGCATCACGATCCTCGCGAAGAACACCGCCATTCGCTACACGGGCAAGCACTCGATCGACGGTGGCGTCACCATCAACGTGATCGACACCCCCGGTCACGCGGACTTTGGCGGGGAGGTGGAGCGGGGCCTCAGCATGGTGGACGGCGTGGTGCTGCTTGTAGACGCGTCAGAGGGTCCCCTGCCCCAGACGCGATTTGTGCTGCGCAAGGCGCTCGCCGCGCACCTGCCCGTGATCATCGTCGTCAATAAGGTTGACCGCCCGGACTCCCGCATCAAAGAGGTTGTCGAGGAGACCCACGACCTCCTGCTTGGCCTCGCGAGCGACCTTCACGACGAGGTTCCGGATCTCGACATCGATGCGCTGCTTGAGGTGCCGGTTGTCTACGCCTCGGCAAAGGCGGGCATCGCCTCGCTGAGCGAGCCGGCAGATGGCACGCTCCCTGAGGGCACCAACCTGGAACCCCTGTTCGAGACCATCATGAGCCGCATTCCGGCGCCCACGTACGAAGAGGGCGCGCCGCTGCAGGCGCACGTCACCAACCTCGACGCCTCGCCGTTCCTTGGCCGCCTCGCGCTGCTGCGTGTCTACAACGGCGAGATCCGCAAGGGTCAGCAAGTGGCGTGGATCCGCGCGGATGGCACCACCAAGCAGGTCAAGATCACTGAGCTGCTCGAGACCAAGGGCCTTGAGCGCGTGCCGGCGGAATCCGCTGGTCCGGGCGACATCGTGGCTGTGGCCGGCATCGAGGACATCACGATCGGTGAGACGCTCACCGACGTTGACGACCCCCGCCCGTTGCCGCTCATCACAGTTGACGACCCCGCAATCTCCGTCACGATCGGCATCAACACCTCGCCACTCGCGGGCCGCGTCAAGGGCGCCAAGGTCACCGCGCGCCAGGTCAAGGACCGCCTCGACCGCGAGCTCGTGGGCAACGTGTCGCTGCGCGTATTGCCAACCGACCGTCCCGACTCGTGGGAAGTGCATGGCCGTGGCGAACTCGCGCTCGCGATCCTCGTTGAGCAGATGCGCCGCGAAGGATTTGAACTCACCGTTGGCAAGCCGCAGGTAGTCACCAAGATCGTGGATGGCAAGGTCCACGAGCCCATGGAGCACATGACTATCGACGTCCCTGAGGAGCACCTCGGCGCCGTGACGCAGCTGCTCGCGGGCCGCAAGGGTCGCATGACATCGATGTCGAACCACGGCACCGGCTGGGTGCGCATGGAGTTCATCGTTCCTGCTCGCGGCCTCATTGGCTTCCGTTCCACCTTCCTTACAGACACGCGCGGCACGGGCATCGCGTCGTCCATCGCGCATGGATATGAGGCGTGGGCAGGGGCAATCGAGTACCGCAGCTCGGGCTCGCTCGTTGCCGACCGCCAGGGTGTGGTGACGAGCAACGCGCTCACCGAGTTGGGCCAGCGCGGCACATTCTTTGTGAGCCCAACCGAGGATGTCTACGAGGGCATGGTCATTGGCGAGAACAGCCGTGGCGAGGACATGGACCTCAACATCACCAAAGAGAAGAAGCTCAACAACATTCGCTCCTCCACGAGCGAAGAGTTGGAGCGCATGGCGCCTCCGCGCCGTCTCACGCTCGAGGAGTCCCTGGAATTCGCGAACGACGACGAATGCGTAGAGGTAACGCCGGAAAAGGTACGCATCCGCAAGGTCATCCTGGACCAGACGGAGCGCGGCCGGGTGGCCTCACGCCTTAAGCGTCAGGACGCGGCCGCGCGCTGACCTGCGGGTTTAGTTTGAGCGCCTATTGTGGACGGCATGCGCCGCTTAGTTGAGATCCTCGTTTCGGGCATCTTGGGCGCGGTTTCGGCGATTGTTGGCGGCATTGCGCACCGGGGCTTCCCCCCGTTTGGCGTGATCCTCAGCGTGCTCCTTGTGCTGCTCGCGGCGGTCTTTGTGCGCACGTGGTCAGGGTGGACCGGCGTCATCGCGTTCGCGGTGCCGTTTGTGATCCTCACCTATCTCTTCACGCGCGTGGGCCCCGGCGGCTCGCTTCTCATCGCTGGCGACACCCTTGGTTGGAGCTGGATTTATGGGGGAGCGGGCGCGGTGGTGATCGCTTGCTTGCTGCCTCCGCGCCTCCTGGGGGGTGGTCGCAGTGTCCCGAGCACGTGACGCGGCCCGTTACCAGCGCGAACGCGAGATTGCAGCGCGCCGCAATAGTCCAGCACACAGGGGGCTGAGGCGCCGGAGCGCGGCGCGTGAGGCGGCTCCCGCCCCTGCCCCCGCTCCCGTCGTGGCACCAGTCGTTGTGCCCGACGCCGTGGTTGCGCAAGCGGTTGTCCCGCCGGAGCCGGTGGTGGTAGCAGTCCATGACGAGGCCCCGGTGGAGCTCACAGCAGAGCTGCCGGAAGAAATCACAGCGGAGCTGCCGGAGACGGTGCCCACGAGGATTTCGCCGTACGAAAGCACCGCGAGCGCAACCGATCCCACCCCAACGGAGACGTTCGCGATGGCGCTTGGTGGCTCGCCCCGTAAGAGGCGCCGACGCTGGGTGCCCGTCCTCGTTGTCCTGGGAGTGTTGGTGCTCGCATACGGTGCGGCCGCGCTGTTTTTGCGGGACGCGATTCCACGCGGCACCACCATCGAGGGCGTGCCGGCGGGGGACACCGTGGCCGAGGCCACCAAGGCGGCACAGGAACTTGCCGCAGTTGCCGCGTCGGGGGAGGTCACGCTCACGGCGGGTGACAACAGCACCACCCTTGACCCCGCACAAGCCGGGCTAAGTGTTGACGTGGAGGCAACCGTTGCGAGCGTGGGCGGCTTCACGCTCGATCCCACCGTCTTGTGGGAGCGGCTGCAAGGTGAGGGCACCAATAAGCACGTGGTCGTTGCGGCCCAGGAGCCCGCGTTTACGGACGCCGTCAACGCAGCTGCGGACCAACTTGATTCCACGGCGAGCGACGCATCCGTTGCGATCGTTGGCGCAACCGCGGTAGTCACAGGCGGTAGCCAGTCGGTGACGGTGGACCGCGTGGCGGCGCGCAACGACATTCTCACGGACTGGCCTCGTCACCTAAACATCGAAGTCACGGCGGACGTTGCCGATCCAGCCGTCACAACGAGTGAGGCAGAGGAGATCGCGGCGGCCCTCAATGGGCATGCCCTGGCCGGCCCAACCACTCTGACAGGTGCCAACGGGGACGTGGAGTTGCCGGCGGGCCAGGTCGCGGCGTACTCGAGTGTCGCCGCCATAGACGGCACGCTGACGTGGGAAGTAGACGGCACGGGGCTGGCCGCCTTCATCCTCGACGCCTACCCCTGGGTAGAGAACGAGCCGGTTGACGCCACGTATGCCTTCACCAAGAAGCACAAGCTCAAGGTCACTCAAGGCGAGGCGGGTCGCAAGCTCAATGCGGAAGCTCTGGGCGACGCCGTGATCATGGCGGCGAGTGCCACGCCTCGCAGTGGCCCCCTGCCTTACATCGAGACGGAACCGGAGGTCACGGCAACTGAGGTGCCAACGCAAGACTTCACCGCCATCGTCTCCACGTTCAGCACGCCGCTCACGCCGGAGCCTATTCGCACCAGGAACCTTGTGCGCGCTGCGGAACTGATCACGGGCACCATCGTCAAGCCGGGGGAGCAGTTTGACCTGACCAAGGTCATTGGCCCCATCACCGCAAAGAACGGCTACTACGACGCGCACGTCATTGTGAATGGACTGCTCGTCAATGGCATTGGCGGCGGGCTCTCCCAAGTGGCGACAACTACATATAACGCGGGCTATTTTGCGGGCTACAAAGACATCACCCACCGCCCCCACTCGGTGTGGTTCCCGCGTTACCCCGCGGGCCGCGAGAGCACAGTGCTCAACGGTCGGATCAACGTGGTGTTCGAGAACAACACCCCCTACGCGATGATCATGAACTCCTACGTAGCCAATGGGAAGTTGACCGTGGACATCTGGTCAACGCCTTACTACACGGTGAAGACCAAGTCCTCGCCCAAGACGAATTTCAAGCAGCCGCACGTGGTGGAATCGAGCAACAGCAATTGCCTGAACAAGGGCAACGGGCAACCGGGTTTCTCCATCACGCACACGCGCTGGGTCTACTTGGGCGATGTACTTCACGAGAAGCGCTCGTGGAGTTGGACCTACCGGCCGGACAATGGCATCAAGTGCGTTGATTGAGGCGTCCGCGACCTTTTAAACCCTCCGTTCCCGCGCGCTATGATGTCCCTTGGCCAGCCCCGATCCGAGGAGACCTGAAGTGACGTACGTCATCGCCTTGCCCTGTGTGGACGTCAAGGACAAGGCTTGCATCGACGAATGCCCTGTGGACTGCATCTACGAGGGTGAACGTTCGCTGTACATCCACCCGGACGAGTGTGTTGACTGCGGCGCGTGCGAGCCCGTGTGCCCCGTTGAGGCCATCTACTACGAGGACGACGTCCCGGACAAGTGGGCCGAGTACTACACCGCGAACGTCGAATTCTTCTCCGAGATTGGCTCCCCAGGCGGCGCCGCCAAGATGGGCCTCATCGAGCACGATCACGACATCATCAAGGCGCTGCCCCTCCAAGTCCAGGGGTAGGCGGTGGGCCTGCACCCGTCCGCGCTGCCTGACTTTCCGTGGGATTCACTGGTCACGTATCGCGAGACGGCAGCGCAGCATCCCAATGGCGTTGTAGACCTCTCAGTTGGCACTCCGGTTGATCCGACTCCTGCGGTGGTCCAGGACGCGTTGCGCGCAGCCGCGGATTCGCCCGGCTACCCAACAACGCACGGCACGCCTCAGCTTCGCGAGGCGGTTGTCAGTTGGTTTGCCCGACGCCGTGGCGTGGACGGTCTAGACCCTGCAGCGGTGTTGCCAACAGTTGGCTCCAAAGAACTTGTCGCCTTTGCGCCCGCACTGCTGGGGCTGGGTGAGGGCGACGTTGTGGTGCACCCTGCGGTCGCGTACCCCACCTACGACGTTGGCGCGCGCCTCGCGGGTGCAACGCCACTACCCTCGGATGACCCCCACCACTGGGCCGCGGCCCGCAACGTGAAGCTCGTGTGGGTCAACTCGCCGTCGAACCCCACGGGCGCGGTTGCCACTCGCGAGGAATTGGCAGAAGTGGTGGCTACGGCTCGCAGAATTGGCGCCATCGTGTTCTCCGACGAGTGCTACGCGGAATTGGTGTGGGACGGCACGGGTTCGGCTCCCTCGATCCTCGATCCCCAGGTGTGCGGCGGGAGCACCGAGGGCGTAGTCGCCGTGTATTCGCTTTCCAAGCAATCTAACCTGGCCGGCTACAGGGCCGCATTTGCCGCTGGTGACGCGAGCGTGATCTCGCGATTGCTCGAGGTCCGCAAGCACGCGGGTCTCATAGTGCCCGGCCCGGTGCAGGCGGCGATGGCTGCAGCGCTGCACGACGATGCTCACGTTGCGGCCCAGCGCGAACGGTACGCCGCACGCAGGGCCGCCTTGGTGCGCGGCCTCACGAGTGCCGGCTTCGGTATTGACCACTCCCACGCCGGGCTCTACTTGTGGGCCACTCGGGGACAAAATTGCTGGGAGACTGTTGCCTGGCTCGCGCAGCTGGGCATCGTTGCCACGCCAGGCACGTTCTACGGCGAGGCGGGTCAACGCCACGTGCGGATAGCGCTTACGGCCACCGATGAACGGGTGGCTGCGGCGGAGAATCGGCTTACCAACGCCAGGTAAACTGGCGACAAAACTTACGACCAGCGCGCTGGGAGGGCATATGGGCACCGTTGTCGACGCTCGGCTAACTGTGGACGGCAATACCAGGGAACTTGCGCTGGAACGCGCAACTGTTGGCAACGACGGAGTCTCGGTGTCCACGCTCTTGCGCGACACGGGCCTCGTGACTGTGGATCCCGGCTTCATGAACACCTCGTCGTGTGAAAGTTCCATTACTTACATCGACGGCGACAACGGGATTTTGCGCTATCGCGGTTACCCCATCGAGCAGCTTGCCGATAAGTCGACGTTCCCCGAGGTTGCGTACCTGCTCATTCATGGGGAGCTGCCAACGCTGGATCAGCTCACCTCGTTCAACAACCGCATCTCGCGTCACATGCATGTGCATTCGGGTATCAAGACCTTCCTTGAGGCCTTTCCGCGAGACGCGCACCCCATGGCGATTCTGTCGGGTGCTGTGAGTGCGCTGTCGACCTTCTATCCCGAGTCCGTTGGGCAGGATGAGAGCGAGATTGAACTCGCAACGGTGCTGCTCCTCGCCAAGACCGCAACGGTCATCGCCTACCTTCAGCGCCGGGCCACGGGCCGCGATCTTATCGAGCCCGTGGCGGGCGGCCACTACGTCACCGAGTTCTTGCGCATCGGCTTCTCCGATGGTGCG
>CAYMRO010000059.1:0-10318 GCA_964392875.1 uncultured Demequinaceae bacterium | reverse complement strand
GTTTTCCGTTGAGTTCGCGTGGGAGGGCCGGCGCCTCACGGGGCTTGGGCACAAGGCGCTCGCGCACATGGCGCTCGCGGATCACGCACCGGTGAGCGCGGACCCATCCGGCGTTGCGGGGTACAGCGAGGACGGCGGAGCGCCCCATTCCGCGTACATGTTGGGGCAGCTGGACCTGGGCGTTGGCGAGACCATCTACGGGCTGGGCGAGCGCTTTGGGCCGTTCGTCAAGAACGGCCAGTCCGTTGACATCTGGAATGCCGACGGCGGCACGAGCTCCGAGCAATCGTACAAATCCGTGCCGTTCTACCTGAGCTCCGCGGGCTACGGCGTGCTCGTCAATACCCCTGGTCACGTGTCCTTTGAGGTGGGCACGGAGAACGTGGAGCGCGTGCAGTTCTCCACGCCCGGCGAGGTCTTGGAGTTCCTCGTCGTTGGTGGCGGCACACCCAAAGGGGTGCTCGATCGGTACACCGGTTTGACCGGCCGCCCAGCGCGTGTACCCGCGTGGTCGTATGGCTTGTGGCTGTCCACGAGCTTCACCACGGACTACGACGAGGCCACGCTCATGAGCTTCGTTGAAGGCATGGAGCAGCGTGATCTGCCGCTCTCTGTGGTGCACTTTGACTGCTTCTGGATGCGCGAGTTCACGTGGATGTCTGGCGAGTGGGACACCGCAACCTTCCCGGATCCAGAGGCACTCCTCGCGCGGCTCCATGACCGCGGCCTCAAGGTCAGCGTCTGGATCAACTCGTACATCGCGCAGCGCTCAGCCCTCTTCGAGGAGGCCGCGGCAAAGGGCTACCTACTCCGGCGGCCCGATGGCCGCGTCTTCCAGTGGGACTGGTGGCAAGCGGGCATGGCGCTCGTGGACTTCACCAATCCGGAGGCCACCGCGTGGTTCCAGGGGATCATCCGCGGGCTGCTGCGCCAAGGCGTGGACTCCATCAAGACCGACTTCGGTGAGCGCGTGCCCACGGACGTGGTGTGGCATGACGGGACCGACCCCTACCTCATGCACAACCTCTATGCGCAGCTCTACAACCGCGCGGTGTTCGACGTCCTCGTGGAGGAGCGCGGCGAGGGCGAGGCCATCCTGTTCACGCGCTCGGCGACTGTTGGCGGGCAGGCGATGCCGCTGCACTGGGGCGGCGACAACACCCCTACGTTTGTGTCGATGGCCGAGTCGTTGCGCGGCGGGCTGTCGCTTGCGAGTTGCGGCTTTGGGTTCTGGAGCCACGACATCGGCGGGTTCGAGGGCGAGCCGGACACAGCCGTCTTCAAGCGCTGGCTCGCCTTTGGGCTCCTCTCCTCGCACTCGCGGCTGCACGGCTCCACGTCGTACCGCGTCCCGTGGGCGTTCGACGACGAGGCCGTGGACATCACACGCGCCTTCGCGCGGCTCAAAAACCGCCTCATGCCGTACCTGCTGGGCGCAGCGTCCGAGGCCACGTCACACGGCACGCCCGTGCTGCGGCCCATGTTCCTGGAGTTCCCTAACGACCTCGCGTGCCGCTACCTCGACCGCCAATACATGCTTGGCGGCTCGCTATTGGTGGCCCCCGTCATGTCGGCTACCGGTGAGGTGAGCTTCTATTTGCCCGACGGCGTGTGGACTTCGCTCCTCACCGGCGAGCAGGTGACGGGCGGCCGTTGGGTGACGGAAACCCACGACTTCGATTCGCTGCCGCTGTATGCGCGCCCAGGCGCGATCATCCCCTGGGGGGTGGGCATCGAGCAGCCGGTATACGACTACGCGGAGGGGCTGGAACTTGACGTGTTCCCTGGCGTTCGCCCCGGAACGCACGTAGTGAGGCTCGTTGGCGCCGATGGCAGCGCCGAGGAGATCACTGTGACGGTGGAGGGCGCGAAGGTGATTGCGCACAGGGCCAATGGCGGTGAGGTGTCTGCTCGGCTGGTGTAGCCCGCACTAATATTCGTACTACATCGCATAAGTGTGGGAGCGAGCAAAATGACGAAGGTGCAAGAGCGCGTCATCGACAGTCACGTGCACATCTGGGATCCGACCGCCCTCGAGTACTCCTGGCTGGAAGGCGAGCTTGACCGCCCCTACCTCCCTGCGGAATACCGCTCCGGATCCCCCACCACCACCGGCGTCATATTCGTCGAGGCGGGCCCAGCGAGCAAGACCGGTGAGGTGACCTGGGCGGAGTCCCTGGACTGGCCGGAGCTGATGGGCGTAGTCGCGCACGCACCACTTGAGCGTGGCAGCGGCGTCGTGACTGAGATCGAGGCGCTGCGCGGAGCCGGCCCCACCGTAGGCATTCGCAGGTTGTTGCAGGATGAGCCGTTGGAGTTCTTTGAGCAACCCGGCCTGCTCGAGGGTTTGCGCGCGCTGGCGCGTACGGGATTGCCGTTCGATGCGTGCATCCGGCATCACCAGCTTGCAGCGCTCACCACGTTGCTTGCGAAGGTCCCGGAGCTACCGGTGGTGCTCGATCACCTGGGCAAGCCGCCGGTCGCTACGGGTGATGACGGAACCTGGGAACGGGAAATCCGTCAACTTGCCGCCATGCCCCAGGTGAGTGTCAAACTTTCCGGGATGCCCCCCGAGTTACGTGAAGACCAGGACGTGACGTCCGCGTGTCTCCCGTGGCTCAGGATCGCGCTCGATGCCTTTGGCGCGGATCGGGCAATGGTGGGCAGCGACTGGCCAATATCAGCCATGTTGCCCCGACAGTTGGCCCCTGGCGAATGGCTCGCGATGGTCCTCGACGAGCTTTCCGCCAGCCCTGGGGAGCGCGAACTGCTGGCGTGGCGCACGGCGTCACGCTTCTATGACGTCTGAACCAGGTCCGGGGCCCAAGCAAGCGCCGCGCGGGCCGGAAGGCCTTGCTTACTCGCGCGCCTTGGCTGGCCCGGTGGAGCTACGCACCACTAGTTCGGGGCGTCGCGGTGACAGTGGCGGCGGCTCTACGCCGTCGATGAGCGCCAGTAGCTGCTGAACCGCATCGCTACCCTGCGCACTGAAGTCGATCCGAAGGGTCGTGAGTGGCGGCGAGAAATACGCAGCTTCCGGGGTGTCGTCGACGCCCGTCACGCTCACGTCGTCCGGTACGCGGTAGCCACGCTCACTGAGGGCGAAGTTGACACCGAGCGCAATCTGATCGTTGGCCGCAACAAAGGCGGTCGCGGGCAGTTCACGCGGCAATGACGCGATCGCCTCATAGCCGGAGCGCGCAGACCAGTCGCCATGAATGACGCCCCGCGAGTTCAGGCCGAGCGCGAGGACCGCAGCCTCGTACTCGCGGGTGCGGTTACGCGCGCCCACCCAGGTGCTAGGGCCAGCGATGTGCATGACATCACGGTGCCCCAGATCGGCTAGGTGACGCACCACGGTGAACAGACCGCTATCGACAGGCGCAAAGTCGGTGAGCAGTCTGTCGTGGCCCGTGGCCAGGTAGATCGGCACCCGGAATGTCGAGGTCTCAACAGCGTTCGTCACCTCGTCGGTGGACGAGAGTGCGAGCACACCCGCGAGGTCAAACTGCATCGCAAGGTCGATGGACTCTCGAATCGCCGCCGGGTTGTGGACGTCCAGCGTGATGACGTCAAGCAAGTAGCCGGCGTCGCGAGCAGCCATGGTGGCGCCCTCGAGGATCTTGCTCGGACCAACTTGAGTGATCTCGTGCGTGAGTGTCGCGATGCGGTGCGAGCGGCCTGTCGTCAGGGAACGCGCCGTGAGATTGGGCCGGTAATCGAGTTCGCGGATCGCCTCATCAACGCGGTCGCGGGTGTCAGGGCGGATGCCCTCATAGCCCTTCAGCAACCTGCTCACCGTCTGATGGGAAACCCCTGCCGCGCGCGCCACGTCATAGATGGTGGCGGGCCGTTCGACGCTTGGTTGCGCCTCGGTCATCTTCCCTCCGCGGATATACGTCTCGTAACCATAACGTTACCGACTTGAACTTGACACCGTAATGTTACCGGCAACATGATGGTGCCCGAGGCGATGTTGCCGGTAACATTTCAATCCTTGAGGAGATGTTGCCGGTAACATCTCCGCAACCTAGCCACAATGGAGTGAGACTTGGCCAACGCGCACATGTTGCCCCAACAGATCCTGTTCGGAGCAGCGTTCTACGACGAGTATCGCGTGAATGGCGACCTCGAGCGAGACCTCGACTTGATGGCGGAGGCATCCTTCACGGTTATCCGTGTAGGCGAGTCCGTGTGGGCCACGTGGGAGCCAGAGCCCGGCGTGTATCAACTCGACTGGCTCCAGCCCGTGCTCGACGGCGCGCACGCTCGCGGCATCTCCGTTGTGCTCGGCACACCCACCTACGCTGTGCCCCCGTGGCTGCGCGCGATGGATCCCGATCTTGCCGGCGAGAAGGCCACTGGGGTGCGCCAACCCTGGGGATGGCGTCAGGAGGTCGACATCACGCACCCCCTGTTCCGTCATTACGCGGAGGGGGTGATCCGCGCGATGATCGCGCGGTACGCAAACCACCCTGCGGTCATCGGCTACCAAGTCGACAATGAACCCGGCGCGTTCCTGCTCCACAACCAACGAGTGTTTGACGGGTTCGTGCGCTGGCTCGAGGGCCGCTACGGGGATGTCGAGACACTCAACCGCGAGTGGGGGCTCACGTTTTGGTCGCAGCGCATCCGCACCTGGGATGAGCTCTGGCGCCCCGATGGCAACCACTCGCCGCAGTATCAGATTGAGTGGCGCCGCTACCAGGCAGAACTCGTCACCGATTTCATTGCGTGGCAGGCACGCATCGTGCGCGAGTACGCGAGTCCCACCCAATTCGTGACCACGTGCATCTCGTACGAGCGCGAGGCAATCGACGACCGCCAACTCGTGCGCGAGCTCGATGTCACGGCGGGAAACCCGTATTACATGATGCAGGAGGCACTCCACATTGGGGTCGAGGTGCCGCGCACCGCAAAATGGTGGACGTCTGGGGTGTGGGCGCTCTTCGAACAGGGCGACCGCATGTTCAGCTCTGCACAGGCGCCCTTCCTGGTCACCGAGACGAACGCCCAGTCCATCGGGCAGTCCCATTGGCAGCACCAGACGCCGTACCCGGGCCAGATCGCGCTGGCGGGCCTCGCGCTTGTGGCCCGCGGCGCTCGGATGATCGAGTACTGGCAGTGGCAAACTCCCCACTACGGGATCGAGACCTACTGGGGCGGGGTATTGCCGCACAGCGGCCAGCCCGGTCGCATCTACCGAGAGATCGCGGAGCTCGGTCACCGTTTGCGCAACCTGGAGCCCGCACTCAAGGGGTACGTGCCAGACGCCGATGTCGCCCTGCTCTACTCGATCGACACCAAACACAGCTTTGAGTTTTATCCGCCGCTCGCCGACGCCAAGGGCGGCCCGGATCGCTCGTCATACCTGCGCATTTTCGATCGCTACTACCGTGCGGCGTTCGAGGCCGGCGTCCAGAGCAGAATCGTGCATGCCGATCAGTTCCGGGAACGCGACGCGGCGGACTTCGCGGCTGAGTTCCCAACTCTCGTAGTGCCTACGCTCTACGTCGCCGATGACGAGATGCTCGACGCCCTAGTGCGTTATGCGGAAGCAGGAGGTCACCTCGTGGTCGGCATCCGAACCGGCTACGGCGACGACCTCGCCAGGGCACGGCCCGAACGCGCTCCCGGGCGTCTGGCCGCTGCGGCAGGGGTCTGGTACGACGAGTACTCGACGCTCGAGGCGCCTGTCGGCATCGACGGCACCACGTTTGGTGGCGGCCGGGGTGAAGGTTGGGCCGACGCTCTGGTCGCCGACGGCGCAGACGTTGAGGCGGTATACGCCTCGGGCATCTACGCGGGCCGGCCGGCGGTGACGTCGCGCAAGCACGGTGAGGGCCGCGTCACGTACGTGGGCACGCTGCCCGATCTCGCGCTGGCGACGTCCATTCTTCATTGGGCTGTACCGATCAAGAGCGCGAGCGAGTGGCAGGTCGACGCCGCCGTGACGGTCACCTCAGGTAGTAGCAACGGCGAGCGCGTCTGGTTCATCAGCAACTGGTCGCCCCAGCCTGCTACCGCTCACCCGCCGCAGCGCTGCGGCAAACCACCAATCGTTCTCGAACCGTGGGGCGTCACCGTCCTCGTCGAGCAACGCGACCCCGACCCCGGGGCCGTTTACAATCCACCACCACAGAGAATAGAGCAATCATGAGGCAAGGAGCACGCAGAGCCGCGGTCGCGATCACCTCGATCACCGCCGTGGCTGCATTGACGCTCGCTGGATGCACGGCAGACCCGGGAACGAGCAGCACCAACGGTGCGAATCCCGATAGCACGGGCGGCGCGAGCGGGCAGATCACGGACGCGGAGCGCGAAGCGGCGCTGAACACGCCCACCGACCTGACATTTTGGACCTGGGTACCCGACATTCAGGAACAGGTCGATTTGTTCGAGAAGGAGTACCCGAACATTCACGTCAAGGTTGAGAACGTGGGCCAAGGACTGGACCACTACTCAAAGGTGCGCACAGCCTCCAAGGCCGGCACCGGCGGTCCCGACGTGATCCAGCTCGAGTACCAATTCATCTCGTCGTTCGCACAGACCGGCGACCTGCTCGATCTCACGCCATACGGCGCGGCAGACATCGCGGGCGACTATGTGCCGTGGGTCTGGAAGCAAGTCCTCTCCAACGACCAGATCCTGGCGATCCCGCAGGACTCTGGCCCCATGGGCAACCTGTACCGCGAAGACATCATGACGGCGGCAGGTGTCACGGAGCCGCCAGCAACGTGGGACGACTACAAGGTCGCCGCAGAAAAGGTGCGGGCGAACACGGACTCCTACATCTCCAACATGGCGCCCGGCCAGGGCGCTGGATGGCTGGGGCTGTTGTGGGCAGCAGGCGTCAAGCCTTTCGGATATGACGGCGACAAGACTGTCACTATCAACATCAACAGCCCGGAGGCCAAGAAGGTGATGGCCTACTGGCAGGACATGATCCAGAACGACCTCGTCTCAGTTGACCCTGACTTCAACGATGAGTGGTACGCGGGTCTCAACAGCGGCCACTACGCCGGCTGGCTAACGGCGGCGTGGGCTCCGGTCTTCCTCTCCGGTGCCGCAGCCGACACGTCGGGTAAGTGGCGCGCCGCTCCGCTACCTCAGTGGGACGCGAGCAAGCCGGCCTCGGGCAACCAGGGCGGATCTGCAGACGCAGTGCTCAAGACCACGAAGAACCCGATCGCGGCCTACGAGTTGGCGAAGTGGATCAACAACGCGCAAGCACCAGCGTTGCTGTTCAGCACCAAGCAGAACTTCTTCCCAACTGCTAACTCGGTGCTCGCGGACCCGGCCTTCGTGGACCAGAAGCCTGAGTTCTACGGCGGACAGCAGGTCAACAAGTTGTTCGCGGAGATCTCCACCACGGTAGACACCGATTGGCAGTGGCTCCCGTTCATGGAGTTTGCCTACTCGAGCGGCAATGACACGTTCGGGGCCGCGGTCGCGGCCAAGGGCGATCTCGCTGCGGGCCTTGATGACTGGCAAGCCGCGCTTGTCGACTACGCAAAGCAGCAGGGCTTTACGGTCAACGCCGGTTAACACGCGGGCGGCCCGGGGGTGAACCCCGGGCCGCCTCGCCCAACGCACACCAACGCGAAGGAGTTCGAGATGAACAATGCGATCAAGCGGAAGCAGAACCTCGTTGCCTACGGATTCGTCCTTCCATTTTTCGCCGTGTTCGCGACGATGTTCATTGCACCGCTCGCCTACTCGGGCTACCTAAGCTTCTACGCGCACAAGCTCGTGGGCGGCGTGAGCTTCGTGGGGCTCGGAAATTATGTGCGCGCGTTCCAGGACCCGGCCTTCCTGTTCGGGCTGGGACGCACCGCACTGATTCTCCTGATACAGGTGCCAATCATGCTTGGCTTCGCGCTGTTCTTTGCGCTCGCTCTCGACTCAGGCCGAGCGCGCGGCAGCAAGGCTGCGCGGCTCCTCATCTTCTTGCCCTTCGCGGTGCCCGGCGTAGTCGCCGTACTCATGTGGGGCTACCTCTACGGGCAAAACTTTGGACTCACCGGCCAGATCAGCCGCGCACTCGGATTGCCGCCGGCGAACTTCCTCTCGGATTCCCTCATCCTGTTCTCGATCATGAACATCATTACTTGGGCGTTCGTCGGCTACAACATGATCATCATGTATGCGGCGCTCAAGTCGATTCCCCCCGAGTTGTATGAAGCCGCTGAGATCGACGGTGCGGGCCAATTTCGACTTGCTTGGAGCGTGAAGATCCCAATGATTCGCCCCGCCATCCTCCTGACCGTCATCTTCTCCGTCATCGGGAGCTTCCAGATCTTCAATGAACCGAAGCTGCTGGTGGAGATTTCGCCAACGGGGATCCCGCAGGGCTTCACGCCTAACTTCTACGCGTTCAACCTCGCGTTCGTGAACCAGGACCTCAACTACGCCGCAGCGATCGCCTTCTTGCTGGGATTCGTCATCATGATCGTGTCCTACGTAGTGCAACTGAGCATGCAGAAGAAAGAGGTGCAGTCGTGACCGCCCAGTTGACGCACGTGGCAGCGCCACCGGACAAGCCGTCCAACAGCGACAAACGACGCAAGGGCGCCAATCGCGGAAGACGCAGCAACCTGCTGACCGTGGTGATGTGGATGAGCGTGCTCTACTTCATCTTGCCTCTCATCTGGCTCTTCATGTCTTCAACGAAGAGCAATGGCGACCTCTTCACAACGTTCGGGCTGTGGTTTGGCAATGACTTCAACCTGTTCGCGAACATCCATGACGTGTTCACGTACCAGGACGGCATCTATTTGCGGTGGACCCTGAATACGGTCCTGTACTCGACCGTCAGCGCGGTGGGCGCAACGGTGCTTGCGACCATGGCGGGATACGCCTTCGCAAAGTACAAGTTCCCTGGGGACAAGTTGATGTTCGCCATCATCTTGGGCGCGATCATGATCCCCCTAACGGCGCTGGCGATCCCCACGTATCTGCTGTTCTCGTCGGCGCATCTCACCAATACGCCGTGGGCCGTAATTCTGCCTTCGCTCGTGAGCCCGTTCGGCGTGTTCCTCATGCGCGTATATGCGGCCGATGCGGTACCGGACTCGCTCATGGAGGCCGCGCGGGTTGACGGAGCGGGAGAGCCGCGGATCTTCTGGCGGGTGTCTCTGCGCCTGCTCGGGCCCGGCATGGTCACGGTGATGCTGTTCACACTAGTGGCGACCTGGAACAACTACTTCCTGCCGCTCATCATGCTCAATAGCGGAAAGCTACTGCCCCTGACCGTGGGGCTCGCGCAGCAACAGGCAACCTCGGCGGCTGGCGGCGGCGCACAAGCGCTGTTCTCGACCGTGATCACAGGCGCGTTCCTGTCGATTCTCCCGCTCGTCGTGGTGTTCTTGTACTTGCAGCGGTTCTGGCAGACAGGGCTCGCAACTGGCGGCGTGAAGGGCTGAGATGATCTGGTACGGAGGGGACTACAACCCCGAGCAGTGGCCCCAAGAGGTCTGGGAAGAGGACGCCCGCCTCATGCAGGAGGCGGGCGTCACCATGGTGAGCCTCGGCATCTTTTCATGGGCGATGCTCGAGCCGCGCGAGGGAGAATTCGAGTTCGGTTGGCTGGACCGCGTCATGGATGGACTGCACGCAGCCGGCGTGCGTGTGGACCTCGCCACGGCGACAGCCTCGCCGCCCCCATGGCTTACCCATCGCTACCCCGAGGTACTGCCGGTCACCAGGGACGGCGTACGCCTCTCGGCAGGTAGCCGCCAGCAATACTGCCCAAGCTCTCCCGTGTATCGCCGGCTCGCGGCGAGGCTTGCGTCCAAGATCGCCGACAGGTACGCCGATCATCCCGCGCTCGCGATGTGGCACATCAACAACGAGTACGGCTGCCACGTGAGCCACTGCTATTGCGAAACGAGCGCCGACGCGTTCCGGGAGTGGCTTGAGGCTCGCTATGGCAGCGTCGAAGCGCTCAACTCGGCGTGGGGAACTGCCTTCTGGTCGCAGCGGTATTCGGAGTTCGCTGAGGTGCAGCCGCCAAGGGCGGCGCCGACATTCGGCAACCCGGCGCACCTGCTCGACTTTGACCGCTTCACCTCAGATCAGTTGATCGAGCTTTATCGGGCCGAAGCCGCGATCGTGCGGGAGGCGACACCAGCCATCCCTGTGACCACCAACTTCATGGGTTTCTTCAAAGGTGCCGACTACTGGGCGTGGGCTCAAGAGGTTGACGTTGTCTCCGACGACTCGTATCCAGATCCCGCCGATCCTGAGAGCCCCGCGAGGGCCGCGATGACCCGGGACCTGATGCGTTCGCTGCGCAACGGCCAGCCCTGGATCCTCA
>CAYMRO010000058.1:0-10775 GCA_964392875.1 uncultured Demequinaceae bacterium | reverse complement strand
CTGCCAGGGCTTTCCCGCCGGGGAACGTCTTGGTGATGCCGCGCATCTCCAAAATGTTGGTCGTCATTAGTCCTTCTCCGTTGATGACTCGACCCGGGGCGCTGGCCCCCGCCCGGTACAGGCGGGGGCCAACGTCTGTGCACTTCCGAGACTAGCTGGCTACGCCAGAAGCAACCTCGTCAGCAGTCCAGTAACCCGAGTCAACGAGGAGGGACGTGATGTTGTCCTTGTAGACGACATCGGACTCAAGCAGGTACGACGGCACAACCTTGACGCCGTTGTCGTACGTCTTGGTGTCGTTGGCCTCCGGCTCTTCGCCAGAGACGAGCGCCTGCGTCACGGTGATCGCCTGTGCGGCGAGCTTGCGCGTGTCCTTGAAGATCGTCGAGAACTGAACGTCGTCGGCAATGAGCTTGACCGACGCGATCTCGGCGTCCTGACCGGTGACGATGGGGAATCCGTCAGCAATCGTGGGGGGGTAGCCAGCGTTCTGCAGCGCGGTGATGATGCCGCGAGACAGACCGTCGTATGGCGAGAGAACGCCCTGGACCTTGGTGCCGTCCGAGTAGGTGGACGTGATCAGGTTCTCCATACGAGTCTGCGCAACGTCCTGCTGCCAGCGGAGGATGGCCACCTTGTCAAAGTCAACCTGACCCGACTTCACCACGAGGGTGCCGTCATCGAGGAAGGGCTTGAGGGTGTCCATGGCGCCGTTGAAGAAGAATCCGGCGTTGTTGTCGTCGGGCGAACCGGCGAAGACCTCAATGTTGAACGGACCCTTGGCGTCGCCAGCGGAGCCGTCAGCCTTGAGGATGCCCAGGCCAACGAGGAGTGCCGTTGCCTGCTGCACGCCAACCTTGTAGTTGTCGAACGTGACGTAGAAGTCAACGTTGGCGCTGTCACGGATGAGGCGGTCGTACGCGACAACCTTGATGCCCTTGGCAGCTGCGTTGTCCAGCTGGCCCGCGAGTGCGGTGCCGTCGATGGCGGCGATGATCAGGACCTTTGCGCCCTTGGTGATCATCTGGTCAATCTGCTGCGACTGCGTGGGGATGTCGTCGTTCGCGTATTCGAGGTCAACGGTGTAGCCCAAGTCCTCAAGACCGGACTTGACCGCTTCACCATCGGCGATCCAGCGCTCCGACGTCTGGGTTGGCATTGCGACGCCTACGAGGCCGCCAGCTTCAGCCGAGGTGGTGGGCGCATTCGACGGGGTGTCGTCGTCACCTGCTCCGCCACCGGAGCAAGCCGCGAGCGTCAGCGCCACGAGGGCACCGGCTGCGGCCGCAAAGAACTTCCTTGACTGCATTTCTCCTCCTTGAGAGATCGGCTCGCGTCCCTGCGCGCCGGGTATCTCACAGTATGTTTGCGTTCACATTCTGAGTCAAATAGAGCAGGTCACGCTTTGATTACGGTTAGTAAAGTGCCTGGTGTTTACGTCATTCCGTGAGCTGCCGCGGGCAACATCCGCAACCCCGGCAGAAAGACTGGGACCGGTCCCAATCACGCTCACTACCAGGGCTAAGGCTTCCTAAGGGATGGCTAGCGCGCTCCGAAGGCGTAGTAGGCGGTGTTCCAGCGGATCTGCTGCTCAAAGGCCTCAAGGTCCGTGTTAGCGTCAATCACGAGCAGTTCGATTCCGGACATGCGCGCAAAGTCCTTGACCACTTGCGGATCCAACTGCGTGCTCATGGCGGTGTGGTGCGCGCCTCCGGTCTGCAACCAGGCCGCAACGGCCGTGGTGAAGTCCGGGCGCGCCTTCCACACCGCGTGACCCACTGGCAGGTTGGGCATCGCTGCTGGCAGGTCAACGTTGTCCACCTCATTCATCACCAGTCGGAACCTATCCCTCATGTCACTGAGGGCAACAACCACAGCCGGCCCAGCGTCGGCCGTGAAAACCAGGCGAACCGGGTCTTCCTTGCCGCCAATACCCAGCGGGTGAATCTCCAATCGCGCCTTCTGTGAGGACAGCGATGGACTCACCTCGAGCATGTGGGCACCGAGCGAGAGTTCCTCGCCGGGCACCAGGTGGTAGGTGTAGTCCTCCATGAGGCTCGCGCCGCCGGGAAGCCCTGCGCCCATGACGGAGCACAGGCGCACCAGGATGGCGGTCTTCCAGTCACCTTCCGCACCAAAGCCGTAGCCGTCCGCCATGAGTCGCTGCACGGCGAGGCCGGGGAGTTGGCGGAGTTCGCCCAGGTCCTCGAAGGTGTCCGTGAACGCCGTGAAGCCGCCCTCTTCAAGGAAGCCTCGCAGTCCCGCCTCGATCGCGGCCGCGTAACGGAGCGAATCGTGGCGGGCGCCGCCGGGGAGCAGCTCTGCGGCCACGTCGTAAGCGTCGAGGTACTCGGCGATGAGGGCATCGATCGCGGCGTCGTCAACCGCGTGCACGCGGTCCGCGAGCTCGTTCACGCCCCACGTGTTGATCTGCGCGCCGAGCACAACCTCGGCCTCGGTCTTGTCGCCCTCAGTCACGGCGACAAAGCGCATGTTGTCGCCAAAGCGAGCCACCTTGAGCGCCTTCGCCGCGGCGATACCGGCCGCGGCACGTGACCACGTGCCGATGCGCTGGCTCACCTCGGGAGACGAAGCGTGGCCAACCACCGTGACTCGCGGCACGTTGAGGCGCGTCTCGATGTAGGCGTACTCGCGGTCGCCGTGCGCAGCCTGGTTGAGGTTCATGAAGTCAAAGTCGATGGTGCCCCACGGCAGCTCACGGTTGGCCTGCGTGTGCAGGTGCAGCAGCGGCTTGGTGAGCGCGTTGAGGCCAGCGATCCACATCTTCGCCGGGCTGAACGTGTGCATCCACGTGATGACGCCAATGACCTTGGGGTTGGCGGAGGCCTCCACCATCGCGTCGAGGATTCCGTCGCGGCTGATGAGCACGGGCTTCCACACGATCGTGGCCGGAATGTCACCGGAATTCGTCAGCAAGTCCACAACATCCTTGGACTGCGCAGCCACCTGCGCGAGCACCTCGTCGCCGTACAGTGTCTGGCTGCCCGTGAGGAACCAAACCTCGTAGTCCGCGAGGTTGGGGATGATGCTGGTCATGCGAGCTCTCCTTGGGATGACTGTCCGTAGACGTTCTGATAGCGGTCAAAAAGCGCGTCGATCGCCTCTTGTGCAATCGGCTTTGGCTCGCCCAACTGGCGGGCAATGTGGACGGTGCGCGCAACGTCCTCGGTCATGACGGCGGCTTTGACCGCGTCTCGCGCGTCCTTGCCGATGGTGAAGACGCCGTGGTTGGCCATGAGCACGGCTCGTGAGCGGTGACCGCTCAGGGTCGCGACAATGCCGCGTCCAATGGAGTCGTCCCCAATGATCGCGAACGGACCAACCGGGATCTCCCCGCCAAACTCATCCGCCATGGCCGTGATGACGCAAGGGATGGGCTCTTGCCGCGCGGCCCACGCCGTGGCGTACGTGGAGTGCGTGTGAACCACGCCGCCAACGTGCGCCATCTCCCGGTACACGTAGGCATGCGCGGCGGTGTCCGACGAGGGCGACTTCTCCGAGCCCGGCGTTCCGGCCACCACGTTGCCGTCCAGGTCACACAGAATCATGTTCTCCGGGGCCAGTTCGTCGTAGTCCACGCCGGAGGGCTTGATGACAAAGTGATCGGTGCCGGCCACCCGCTCCGAGATGTTGCCGCCCGTCCAGATGACCAGCTCGTATTTGGTGAGTTGCGCGTGTAGCGCGGCTACGCGTGCGCGGCTTGCGTCGATGGCGGCCTGCTGCTCTGCCGTGAAGTCCGTCATGAGTGGGCCTCCTTGCGCATTGCCTTTAGGCGCTTCATGACGTCGTTAGCGCCCCGCCCAAAGTAATCGTGAAGTACCTGGTATTCGGCGTACAGACGGTCATACTTGGCCACGGCGTGGGGCCTGGGAACGTAAGCGGCGCGCGTCACCTTGCCCATCGCCTCCCCTGCCTGCCCGACGCTTGGGTACAGTCCCGCGGCAACCGCGGCATGGATGGCGCTTCCCAGGGCGGGGCCTTGTTCGGAGGCGATCGTTGACAGCGGCAGGTTGAGGACGTCCGCGTACATCTGCATGAGCTGCGGGTTCTTGAGGAGGCCACCCGCCACCACAAACTCGGTGACGGGAACGCCAGAGGCGTTGAAGGTCTCCACGATGGTGCGGGTGCCAAACGCGGTGGCCTCAAGCAGAGCGCGGTAGCCCTGCTCCGCGCGAGTCGCGAGGGTCTGGCCAACGAAGATGCCGCTCAGGTTGGTGTCTACCAGCACGGAGCGGTTGCCGCCGTGCCAGTCCAGGGCCACGAGGCCGTGGGCGCCAATCTCCTCCTCGAACGCGAGGTTTGTGAGGTGCTGATGCACGGACGTTCCCGCGCTCTTGGCGTCTTCGAAGTAACGACCGGGAACCTGGTTCTTGACGTACCAGGCAAAGATGTCGCCAACGCCGGACTGGCCGGCCTCATATCCGTAGAGCCCCTCGAGGATGCCGCCATCGACCACGCCGCACATGCCGGGCACCTCTGCGAGCGCCACGCCATTCATGACGTGGCACGTGGAGGTGCCCATGATCGCGAGCATCTGGCCCGGCTCCGTAGCCTTTGCGGCGGGCGCGGTGACGTGCGCGTCCACGTTTCCAACCGCCACGGCGATGCCCTCGCGCAGGCCCGTCCAGGCTGCGGCCTCTGCGGTGAGCCCACCCGCGCGCTCGCCCAATTGGCCGATGCGGTGGGCAAGCTTGGTCTCGGCGAAGTCGGCGAAATCGGGATTGAGGGCCGCCTCAAATTCGCGGCCTGGGTAGGCGCCGTCTTGCAGGATGCCCTTGTAGCCCGCGGTGCACGCGTTGCGCACGTACTCGCCGCAGAGCTGCCAGATGATCCAGTCGGCGGCCTCCACCCAGTGGTCCATGCGCGCGTAGATCTCTGGGTCTTCCTCGAGCAGCTGCAGCGCCTTGGCGTACTCCCATTCCGAGGAAATGAAGCCGCCGTATCGCGGCAGCCATGACTCCTGGCGCTCGCGCGCAACGGCGTTGATACGGTCCGCTTGGGCCTGGCCCGCGTGGTGCTTCCACAACTTGACGTAGGCGTGAGGGCGCTCCTCGAAGCCGGGCACCTCGCACATGGGGGTGCCGTCTGCCAGCACCGGAAGCGGCGTTGACGCGGTGAAGTCGGTAGTTATGCCAACTACCAAGGCGGGGTCAATGCCCGCCGCTGCCACGGCGTCGGGCACCGCGTGACGCAGCACGTCGCGATAGTCGTTAGGCACCTGCAGGGCCCATTCGGGGGGCAGCGCGGCGCCCGTGGCGGCAAGGGTCGCGTCCATTACTGCGTGCGGATAGTCAAAGACGGCGCTGCCAACTTCGTTGCCGTTGGCGGCGTCAACTACAAGTGCGCGCCCGGACAGCGTGCCAAAGTCAACGCCGATAACGTACGCGGTGCCTGCTTCAACCATCGGTGCCCCTTTGCCTTACTAAGTCGATGGATATGAACGCTAACATATAACGCAGTCACCGGCCCAAATGGACTCAAAGTGCCTGGTATTTAGCCCCGTGGACGGGTTGTCGACGAGCGCTCAACGAGCCATGGCCGCAACGGCGGTGGCGCGGGCGTTTCTGGGTCCGTCAGGCGCGCCACCAGCATGGCCACGGCTTGCTCGCCAGCACCGTGGAAATCCTGGTGCACTGTGGTGAGCGGGGGAAAGTTGTGAGCGGCATCGGGCACGTCATCGAAGCCAACCACGCTGACGTCAAGCGGCACGGAAAGCCCCCGGCCGCGCAGCGCGTGCATGGTGCCGTGAGCCATCTGGTCGTTCGCCACAAAAAGCGCAGTGACGTCCGAGTCAACCTTGAGACCCTCGCGGAAGCCAGAGTCCGCGGTCCAGTCGCCCTCGAGGTCCGCGTGACCCGTGATGCCTTTCTCCGCGAGGAACTCGTGGAACGTGTTGCGGCGCATGTCCGCCTCGGTGAAGCCAGCTGGACCGGCGATGTGTTGGAACTCGCGGTGGCCAAGACTGTAGAGGTGATCCATAGCCAAGCGGGCGCCCGCCTCTTGGTCCACGGCAACCGACTTCCCAACGGTGGGATGCCCGGTAAGCACGTAGACCACGGGAATTCCCGCTTCCATGCCCTCCACAACCTCGGTCACGTGGGGGCTCTGGGCCACCACTACTAGGGCGTCGATGGAGCGTCCAAGCAAGAAGTCCAGGCCCTCCAAGACGTCCGCCGGATTGTGAGACGTGGTGGTGATGAGGGGGTGAAAGCCCGCGCCGATGGCGGCGCGCTGCGTTGCGTACAGCGTGGTCATCGGGCCGTAGTTGGGGATCTCCGGAGCCAGCACGCCAATGGCTTGGGACCGGCCCGTGGCGAGGGTGCGTGCCGCCATGTTGCGGCGGTAGCCCATGGCGTCGATTGCCTCAAGAACGCGCTCACGCGTGGCGGGGCGAATGCCCGGAAAATCGTTGAGGACCCGGGACACCGTTTGGTGGGAAACGCCCGCGCGCGCAGCAACGTCGTGCATGCTTGGACCACGAGATTGCTTTGGCACTCGACCCTCCGGGGCCACACTAGTCAGGCTTCATAGGCATTAGCAGGCATTTTGCGCCGTGATGCGAGTGAGACCATCGCGGCGCCGATGCCGTGCGATGTTCACGGTAACATTGACTCGACGCGAGCGGTAACCCCCGCACCCGATTTCCCATCAGCGAGGACAAGATGCCCAACGCAGCGCAGCACGCGAGCGCCACGTTCACGACCGCGTATGGACGGCGCGCGCAGGGGGTGTGGTCGGCGCCCGGACGAGTCAATCTCATTGGCGAACACACCGACTACAACGGCGGACTGGTGCTCCCCTTCGCCATCGATCGCCGCACCTATTGTGCCGTTGGTGTTCGCGATGACCGCATTCTGCGGGTGCGCTCCGCCACCGTCGAGGGTGAGACGTCAATAGCCATCGACGATCTCTCGCCGGAAACGCTGAGCGGCTGGGCCGCGTACCCACTTGGCGTAGCGTGGGCGCTGAGCCAAGGTGGTCAAAGCAGCCAAGGCAGCCAAGGCGAGCCGGGCGCCGATCTGTCAGCAGCGTCGGGCCTCGATATCTACCTCACGAGCGAAGTGCCACTTGGCGCGGGACTCTCCTCTTCCGCCGCCATCGAATGCGCGGTCGCCGTGGCGCTCAACGAGCTGTGGGGACTTGGTTTGGACCGCATGGCGCTGGCCCGGGCGGGCCGGCTCGCGGAGAACGTGGCAGTTGGCGCGCCCACCGGAATCATGGATCAAACCGCCTCGCTGCTGGGAGAGCAGGATCACGCGGTGTTCCTCGATTGCGGCAGCGAGACCGCCGATCTAGTGCCGCTGCACCTTGATCGCGAGCAGCTCACCGTGCTCGTGGTTGACACTCGCGTGCGGCACGAGCACGCCACCGGTGGCTACGGAGACCGCCGTGCATCGTGCGAGCGGGGGGCCGCGGAACTCAACGTCCCATCGCTGCGCTTCGTTGAGGAGAGCGACTTGCCGCGGGCGCGCGGGGTGCTCGACGACGAGACCTACCGACGCGTTCACCACGTGGTCACGGAGTCCGCGCGCGTGGCCAAGACCGTGCGCACGCTGCGAGACGAGGGTCCGCAGGCGATTGGGGAGCTGCTGCTCGCCTCGCATGCGTCGATGCGCGATGACTTTGAGATCTCCGTGCCCGAGTTGGACCTTGCGGTTGAGTCCACGATGCGGCACGGCGCGCTTGGCGCGCGCATGACCGGTGGCGGGTTTGGCGGCTCTGCGATCGCGCTAGTAGCGGCCCACGCCGTGGATGACATCGCGGCTCGCGTCACCGCCGATTTTGCCGCAGCTGGCTACGCGGAGCCGCGGTGCTTCGCTGTGACGCCGTCTCCCGGAGCGCACCGCGATCTGTAGCAGCTGCCGGACCTAACAACCTCGACATCTAGGGTGGACTCATGAGCTGGTTGGTGACGGGCGGTGCGGGGTACATCGGCACGCACGTGGTGCGCGCATTGGAGGCGGCGGGCATGCCGGCCGTGGTGCTCGACGACTTCTCCACGGGCATCGAGTCCTTTGTGGGGGACGTCCCAGTGGTGCGCGGATCGGTATTGGACACCCCGCTCGTCACATCCGCACTCGTGGAGCACAACGTGGAGGGCGTCATCCATTGCGCCGGATACAAGTTTGCCGGCGAGTCCGTGAAGTACCCGCTGCACACGTATCAGCAAAACGTTGAGGGAACCCGGTCCTTACTTGAGGCGATGGCGGTCGCCGGTGTGCGAAACCTCGTGTTCTCGTCCTCCGCGGGCGTGTACGGCACTCCCGCTGAGCCGGTGGTGACGGAGGCAACGCCTACTCTGCCCGAGTCACCCTACGGGGAGTCAAAACTGGTTGGTGAGTGGCTCATTCGCGACCAGGTGAGGGCACTTACGGGCAGCGATACCCCGTTGCGGGCCACGTCCTTGCGCTACTTCAACGTGGTGGGATCCGGGTTTGGCGACGTGTGGGACGCCTCGCCTCACAACCTCTTTCCCAAGGTCTTTGCGGCTATCGAGGCCGGCATCGCACCCCAGATCAACGGCACCGACTACGACACCCCTGACGGCACGTGCGTGCGCGATTACGTGCACGTGACGGACCTCGCGCACTCTCACGTTGCCGCCGCGCGGATGCTCGCCGCGGGCCGCCCCTTGGCTCCCGTCTACAACCTTGGTTCCGGTGCCGGAACGTCCGTGAAGGAAATTGTGGACGCGATCATCGCTGCCACGGGTACGTCACTGGTGCCCAGCGTAGGACCACGACGCCCTGGCGACCCCGCGCGAATTGTCGCCACCGGGGAACTGGCGGCGGACGACATCGAGTGGAAGAACGCGCACACGGTGCGCGAGATGGTCGAGTCCGCCTGGGCGGCGCACCCTAAGGGCTAGCCTGCACCGCTCAGGTGTGGCTGGACGCCACCACTCCCGCGTACCAGGCCGCGGACGGCTTGGGGGTGCGCTGAAAGGTCTCGCGGTCCACTGCTACCAGGCCAAACAGGGGCCGGTAGCCGTCCGCCCACTCGAAGTTGTCGAGGAGGCTCCACGCGAAGAAGCCGCGGACGTCAACGCCATCATCCATCGCGTGGCGCAGTGACGCGAGAGCGCGCGAGTAGTACTCGATGCGCTCGGCGTCATCGGTGGTGGCCACGCCGTTCTCGGTCACGATCACGGGCACGCCCGTCAGCCTGCTCGCGAGGCGCACGGAGCTTCCCAGCGCCTCAGGCGTGAAGGTCCAGTCCATTTGCGTGACCCGCCAGTCCGCGGGCGTGGGGAGGTCCTGGAAGTCTGGGCCCAAGTGCTGGGTGAAGTACGTCTGGACGCCCATGTAGTCGTCGTCGCGAGCGGCCTCGAGGTACGCCCCCAACCAGATCGAATACATCTGCGCCTCTGGCCCCTCGGTGGGGACTTCTGTGAGCCTGATCCCGTCCGAGTTGGGGTCCCCGTCCGGGTGAATGACCATGTCCGGGATCGCGAGCGTGAGCCCCACCGGAAACTCTCCGGGGCCGGCCTTGAGCACTGGCACCGCGTGCTTGTGCGCCGCCACGATGTTTGCCGTGGCCACCGCAGCCGCCTCAACGTCGTTGTGATGGCCGGGCGGGAAATTGCCGCCCAGGTAGCCCGCGAGCACCACCACATTGGGCTCGTTGAAGGTTGCCGCGATGTCGATGAGATCGCCCAGGTGGGCAGTTGTGCGCTCCACGAAGGCGGTGAACCACTCGACGATCTCCGGGTTGAGCCACCCGCCCTGCGCCGCGGCCCAGATGGGCGTGGTGAAGTGGTGAAAGGTAACCGAGTTCTTGAGGCCCAGCTCATGGGTAGCGGTCATGAGCTCGCGATAGTGGTTGAGCGCGGCGATGGAGAACTCGCCCTGTGCCGGCTCGATGCGGCTCCACTCGATGGAGAAGCGGTACGCGTCCAGCCCCAGATCCTTGACGAGTTGGAGGTCCTCGCGCCAGCGGTTCCACGAGTCCGTGGCGTCGCCTGAGCTCTCCGCCGTGCCGCTGCCCGGCGTGTGCTCCCAGGCCCACCAGTCGTTGTTGGTGTTGCCGCCCTCGATTTGGTGGGACGCCGTGGCCGTGCCCCACAGCCAGCCCTCCGGAACCGGGCCAAAACTGGTCATGGGTTCAAAACTGGGGTTAGCGTCGGGCATCGCTGTTGGGCTAGACATGGCGGACTCCTTTGAAGTTACCAAGTGGTCAGAACGCAAGTCTACGCCCTGCGTGCGGCGGCGGGGGGTGTGCTCCTACCAGCCGCGGCCCTGCTCAGTCCCAACCCAGCTGGTGGAGCCGCTCGTCATCGATCCCAAAGTGATGCGCGATCTCGTGGACAACCGTGATCGCCACCTCCGCGCGGACCTCTTCAGGCGTGGAGCACATCCGCAGCGTTGGCCCCCGATAGATGAAGATGCGATCCGGCATCTCGCCAAATCCGTAGTTGCCGCGCTCGGTGAGCGCGATGCCGTCGTAGAGGCCAAGCAGCTCCGGATCGTCGCCTTCCGGCTCGTCCTCAACGAGGATCACCACGTTGTCCACGAGGTCAAGCAGCTCGTCCGGAATGGCCTCCAGCGCAACGTCAACGGCCGCCTCAAAGTCCTCTCGCGACATCTCAACCATGAGCCCATTCTCCCGGCCCGACGCCTGGGTTGGGTAATCCCACCAGGTCACCGGTACTATTGGCGGGTCCCGGAGGGAAACCTCCGAGAAGCCCCCATCGTTTAGTGGCCTAGGACGCCGCCCTTTCACGGCGGTAGCACGGGTTCGAATCCCGTTGGGGG
>CAYMRO010000057.1:0-10869 GCA_964392875.1 uncultured Demequinaceae bacterium | reverse complement strand
GATGGCACGCGCGCGTGGGAGGACGAGGACGCGAGCTGGGGCTAACCCTCTCGTTGGGGTAGGTGGCGGGTGAACACGGGGCCAGAATCACCGCGGATCTACCCCAAAGTGCATGGGCAGTGCATGGGCGGTGCACGGGCGACGGCGCCTGGTGCATGGCACGCGCGCCTAGTCGGAGCTGGAGGAGCTGCTCGCGGGCTTCGCGGGCGCGGCAGTTGGCGCGGCCGGCGTGGACGCCACGGATGCGCCCTCGGATGCCTTGCCAGCACCCGCGCGCGAGTCCGTGCGGTAGAACCCGGACCCCTTGAATGTGACCCCAACGCTCCCAAATACCTTGCGGACCGCGCTGCCGCACTCGGGGCAGACGGGGGTGGCGGAGTCGTGGATCGACATCACTTCGTCAAAGCGGTGGCCGCACACAGTGCAGGCAAAGGAGTACGTGGGCACCGGAGCATTCTACTGGGGAAGAGCGGTGTACCCCTCTGGGGTGATGACGCCGTGCACGCGGACGTCGTGATGCTCGCGCGGGAGGGGCTCGTGGGAGCCGTCGCGCACTTCACCGGCAAAGGTCAACGCGATGATTGGCACGCCCTCGCGAACGTCGGCCAGAGCACGGTCGTACCAGCCGCCGCCTTGGCCCAGGCGCGTGCCCGTGGTGTCCACGGCAAGGGCGGGGACGATGACGACGTCGGCCTCCGCCACCGCCGCAGGCGGGAGGAACTCGGTGGAGGGCTCAGGCGGCCGCCCCGGCGCGCGCTCCAGCAGATCTGCGGCGCCGCCATAGACGCCCCACCCGCGCTGCAGGCCGTCACCAAGCAACGGGATGAGCACCCTGACGCCCCGGGCGGAGAGCGCCTCGATGAGCGGCAGCGTCCCTGGCTCGTGCGGCCGGGACGCATAGACGGACACGCAGCGCGCGTTGCGGACCGGTTCAAAATCCAGGACTCGCTCGCACAGCGCCGCCGCATGTTCCTGGAGTCTGCGCTCGGCGCGCTGCTGGCGCTGGCGGCGGATCGATGCTCGTAGTTCTACCTTGGCGTCGTTCGGCTCTAGAGGGGCCGTGTGAACCGTCATGCAGCCATTGTGTCAAAGACGGGTGGATTCGCCGCAAGGCGGGGACTCGGTAGGCTCAGCCGCATGACGACGGTGGCGCATTACAGGGCCGCGCTCACGGAACTCTTGGGCACCGTGAGGGCTCTCGACATGGCGCTTGGCGACGCGCTGGGAGCCGTGGCGGCGGAAGACGTCACCGCACCGCGGCCCTACCCAGAGGTCCCCCTTGCCGCCACGGATGGCTATGCGATCCCGTCCAACGATGCCCTCTCGCCCGTAGCCCTGCCCGTGGCGTTTGACGTGGACTCCAGCGAGCGCACACCCAGGGTGGCGGTGCGTGGCACGGCGGTGAGGATTGCGTCCGGCGCACCATTGCCACGAGGGGCCGACGCTGTGGCCGCCCTCGCGGACACGGATGGCGGTGTGGGGACGGTTCAATTGCGCAGGTCCATCTTGCGCGGCGAGAACGTGCGCAGCGCGGGCTTTGACGCTAGCGAGGGCGAGGTGATTGTGCCCGCCGGGCGGCGCATCGGACCGCGCGAGTTGGGTCTCGTGGCAGCGGTGGGCAGGGCGCGCGTGCTGGTGCGCCCGGTGCCGCGCGTGGTGGTGGTCGCCATTGGCTCGGAGCTGGTCGATTCTCGCTCCACAACTCCCGGCGTACCCGAGGCCAACACCCACATGCTCGCCGCGCTCATCGAAGACGCCGGAGCCCGCGCCTACCGCGTTGGCGCCATCCCGGATGACCCCGCCGTGATCGCTGCGGCGCTCGAGGACCAGGTGGTGCGCGCGGACCTCATCATCACCACGGGCGGCTTGTCCGGCGGCATCAACGACACCCTCGTTGACGTCTTGCGCACCATCGGCACCGCAGAGCACTCCGAGCTCAAGTTGCTGCCGCGCTCGCGTCACGCCTTTGGCCGCATCCTCGAGGGCGACACCCCCGTCATTGCCCTGCCCGGTCATCCGGTGAGCGCACTGCTCGCCTTCGAGGCATACGTGCGGCCAGCGTTGAGGGGCATGAGCGGATTCTCAGAACTGCGCCGCGTCACCATTCGTGCGGAACTCGCCCGCGACTGGCCGTCTACCGGCGGTTTTGTGGAGGCAGTCCCCGTCACCCTGGACCTTGACGACCAAGGCGTGGTGCGCGCCACGCCCATTGGCGACGGCCGCGGCGGGGTTTCGCTTGGCGCCCTCGCCCGGTCCGACGGCATCGCCTGGGTCAGCGCCAACGTCACCACCGCGAGGGCCGGCGACGAGGTGCGCTGCACCGTGTGGGACCGATAGCGATGGCGTCGCGGCCGCTGCGTTCTCTGCCGCTCCTCAGCGACGGCGAAGTCACCGTGCGTCCCCTCCGGCGCAGCGATGAATCCGCGTGGATGCGAGTACGCCAGGCCAACCGCGAATGGCTCCGGCCTTGGGAGGCGACCACCCCTGCCAACGTGCCCCAGGAAGCGGTGACGTTTGCTGGGTTTGTCCGGAAGGAGCGTCGGGCCTGGAAAAGGGGTGAGGCCTTTGGCGGCGTCATCTTGGTCAACGACGAGCTGGTGGGCCGGGTGACTCTTGGCGGGATCCGGTGGGGGGCGGAGCGCGGGGGGTC
Source organism: uncultured Demequinaceae bacterium (assembly GCA_964392875.1). Taxonomy (GTDB): domain Bacteria; phylum Actinomycetota; class Actinomycetes; order Actinomycetales; family Demequinaceae; genus Demequina. Next base: position 8,219 of record CAYMRO010000057.1, on the reverse strand, counting down.
CATCGGGTACTGGATTGCGGAGTCGTTCGCGGGGCGCGGCATCACCACTCGCGCGGTACGCCTCCTGATCGCATACGGCTTTGAGCAGGGGCTGCACCGGATCGAGATTGCGGTGCGGCCGGAGAATGCGGCGAGCCTCGCACTCGTTGCCAAGTTGGGCTTTCGCGAGGAGGGTTTGCGCCACGCCTACCTCTATATTGACGGCGATTGGCGCGATCATCGCGTCTTTGCGCGCACCGCTGACTGACACGCCGCGAATATCCGCGAGGAAGGGCCTCACGGCCCGTACCGTCGTCACATGGATCCAGCAGCACTCCTCGCCATCATTGGGGTTGGTCTGGTGCTCGCTTACGTGATCCCCCAGCGCATCAAGGAGCGTTCCGATTACGCCCTGGTCCGCACCGAGGATCGTTACAGCGCCCAGATGCGCGTGGTGAAGGCAACCGCCCGGCGCGTGCAGCAGGCTCCGGCCCGTCCCTCGTCCGATTCCGGCGAGGTGCCGCTGCTCGTGACCGGTAACGCTCGCGCGCAGATCGCAGCTCTCGGCGAGGACCGCATGTCCCGGCCGGCCGGACCGCTTGACCGTGCGGCCGTCTCGGCGCAGCGCGAGGCTATCGCTTTGCGCGGCGATCGTGCGGCGTTGCTCCGGGAGCGTCGTGCCACGGCCCGACGCCGTTCCCGCGTTGCCTCGTTCGCTGGCTTTGTCGCCGCGCTGGCTTGGGTACTCGCTGGTGTGACGGCATTCCCTGCCGTCCTTGCCGCTGTGCTGACTGCGGCCTTTGGCGGCGTTGTCGTTGCCGGCGCCCGCGCGGCATCCGCCCAGCGCGCTGCCGACGCTCACCTGCACCTCGTTGCGCGTGAGGTGGAGGCCGCCGCTACGGCCACGCAGGCGCTGCGTCGCGTCACCGCGGAACGCGCTCAGGGCGTGGACGCAGAACCTTCCGACCTTGAGACGCAGGCGATCCGCGTTGTCACCGCCGCTGATCTTGCTCCCCTTGCCGTTCCGGCGCCCATTCCCAGCCCGGTGCTTCCGGCTATCGAGTCTGCGCCGGTGACGTCTGCGACTCCCGCAGTGCACCCCGCATGGGAAGACGAGTCCGACTGGTCGCCGCGTGAGATGCCAGCTCCCGCTTACACGCTCAAGGCCACGGTGCGCCCGCAGTACGCGCGCCCGCTCGACGACTCGGACCTCGCCGGTTCTTCCTATGCTCCCGCCGCCCGCGTTGTTGAAGCGGAGATTGCGCCGGAGGCCGGGGCAGATCCCGCTGCCGGTCAGCTGGACGCGATCCTCGCTCGCCGCCGCCGCGCGTCGGCTTAGTTCGCTGGGGCCCTGGAGGCTCCGCCCCTCACCTGCCTAGGGACATCGGTTGCACGCTCCCTGGGCACCGTTAGTGCGCTCTCGATGTTATAGTTGTTCTAGAACAACTAGGAGACGCAATGACCACTAACAACCCGCTACCTACCAAGAGCGTGATCGCCACCCGCTTTGCCTACGTCGCCGTGGTGATACCCGCGGTGTTGACCCTCGCGGCGCTCGCCTTGCAGCTGAAATGGCTCCCGGAAACGCCTGACCCCATTGCGACCCACTGGAGTGGCTCTGGGCCCGATCGCTCCGGCTCGCACTGGACCTACCCGCTCATCACGCTATTCATGGGGTTTGGACTCTCCGCTTGGCTCTGGGCCACGGCGCTTCCGCGTCTGAGGCGTGGAGCTCGCGGGTGGGCGTTCCGCTTTCTCGCGGCAACCGCAGTGGGCTTTTCGGCATTCGCAGCAGTGTCGATGACGTGGAGCGTGGGTATGCAGCGCGGCCTCGCGTCGTGGAACGACGCGCCGAGCGTTCTGCCGGCCATCGTCACCGGCCTTGTGGTGGGGCTGGGCGCCGCGCTCGTGGGCTGGCTCGTATTGCCAAAGCAGGCGATCACGTTCAACGCATTGCCGTCAGCGGACATCGACCTTGCGGAGACCGAACGCGCCGTGTGGCTGGGTTCAGCTCGAGCGTCACGGGGAGCGGTCGCCACGATCATCATCGCGATTGTGCTGGTCGCGGCTGGCGCCGTCGCGGCGTGGACATCGGGCAACTACGCGGTCATGTGGATCTTTCTGGGCCTCGCGGTGCTGCTCACCGCGCTAGCCCTCACCACCATGGAGGCGGACGTGCGCGTGGACTCCAACGGTGTGGAGGTGCGCGGCCCAGCAGGTTTTCCGCGCAGCCGCGTCCCCATCGCGGAGGTAGCGTCGGCCGATTCCATCAACGTTGAGCCGCTCGGCTCGTTTGGCGGCTGGGGATGGCGGCGTGTGCCAGGTGCGATGGGGGTGGTGCTGCGTGGCGGCGAGGCACTTCGCGTGGAGCGCAAGGAAGGCCACGCGCTCGTGGTCACGGTGGATGACTCGGCAACGGCGGCAGCGCTCCTTACCGCTCTCGCGAAGCGGGCGCAACGATGAGCATGCTCATCTCGATCGACTCCGCGTCAACGGAGCCGCTCTTCGCCCAAGTGGCGGCGGCGATCCGCGCACAGATCATCACAGGTGAGGCGCGCCCGGGTGACCGTCTGCCGCCAGCCCGGGACGTAGCGTCGGGCCTTGGAGTGAACCTGCATACGGTGCTGCACGCCTACCAGGAGCTCCGGGACGAGGGGCTTGTGGACCTGCGGCGCGGGCGTGGTGCGGTGGTCACCGAGGCCGCCGACGCCGTGGCCGGGCTGCAGCGAGACATCACCAAACTTGGGGCGCGGGCTACGGCACTTGGGATGTCGCCCGCCACGGTGGTGGCGCTGGTTCGCGCGGCCATGTGAGGGGTGCGGCACGTTTCCATGGGGCACGCGCTCGGTGGTAACCTTGCTGAGCACTTTGGGGCTATGGCGCAGTTGGTAGCGCGTCTCGTTCGCATCGAGAAGGTCAGGGGTTCGAATCCCCTTAGCTCCACCACGGGTGCCCCGGATTGGCAACGCTCTGGTGCGCATCCTGACCATTGGCCACATCACGGTTTGCTAATAGTTGCGGCAATCTGGGAACCTTCAGGACGCGTCGTCGGTTAGCCCCCTGTGGCCCGTAGGGCCTGCCACCAATCACCTATCTGGAAGATTTTCGCGTGAAGACCAAGCTCGCCCTTGCCATTGCTGCCGCTACGGTGTCCGCACTCGTTCTCGCGGGCTGCTCGTCCGCCGGCCCTGACGCGTCCGCGTCGCCCTCGCCCTCGCCCACCACCTCCGCCGAAGCCGATCAGGCAAAGCTTCAGGCAGAAGCCGACGCGATGCTGGAGAAGGTCAAGTGGGAAGAAGACGCCAACGGCGTTCCCACCGTGACCTTTGACATGCCGTTCTCGGTGCAGACCACGTCCGCACGCGTGGTCACGGATGGCGACGGCGCGGAGATCACCGCGGACCAAGTTGCCTCGCTCAACTACGTCGTGACGAACGGCACCGACGGCACAGTCCAGTACTCCACGTATGACAAGGGCGGCAAGCCCGAGGCCGTGACCATCAGCGAGGGTCAGATTGACCCGGTACTGCTCGACGCGCTCATCGGCTCGCACGTTGGCGTTGACTTCCTCTATGCCACGCCAGGCAACGCCGACCCCACCGCTCCGTCCCCTTCGGTGGTCATGGCCGTGACAGTCGCGGAAGCAGTAACGCCACTCGAGCGTGCCACGGGCACGGCGGTGACGCCGCCAGCAGGCTTGCCAACGGTGACGCTTGACGCCACCACCGGTGCACCGACAGTGGTGAACCCCACCACCAACCCGCCGGCCGACCTCGTGGCGCAGACCCTCATCAAGGGTGACGGCAAGGTTGTGAAAGAGGACGACTCGATCACGATCCAGTACACCGGTTCGCTGTGGGACGGAACTAAGTTCGATTCCTCGTGGGATCGCGGCGCTCCGGCCACCTTCCCGCTCTCGAAGGGCCAGCTCATCGACGGCTGGGTCCAGGGCCTCGCCGGTCAGACCGTTGGCAGCCAGGTGCTGCTGGTGGTTCCGCCGGCGCTCGGCTATGGCGACAAGGACTCGCAGGACGGCACCATCCCCGGTGGCTCCACGCTGGTCTTTGTGGTGGACATCCTCGCGGCGTCCTAGCCTGCACGCATCAGGCGGCGCCGGTTCCCACAGGGAGCCGGCGCCGCTTTGCTGTAGCCAATAGGGCAACCCGGCACAGCGTCGGCCCTTGTCTTTGTGGTACCTGAGCGGTGAAATTGGGCCCAATTTCACCGCTCAGGTACCACAACCGGGGGAGACGGGCTGTGGAGGCGCGAGGCTGCGACCGGCCCGGCCGCAGCACCCGCCCAGCCGCAACACGCGCCGGGCCGCAGCACCCGCCCGGCCGCAGCGCCGCCTCGTCCGGGCGCTACTTGCGCCAGAACTGCCAGCGCGGCGCGGTGGCTGGTTCGTCCTCGGCCGCGGGTGACTCCGCGGCCTCGAGTGCCATCTCTTCAACTACCACCGCGTACGTGCGCCCCGCGTTCTTGACGATCGCCGTGATGAGCGCGGCAACGGGAAGCGCCATGAAAGCGCCCATTGGGCCAGCGATGGCACCACCGAAGATCGCCGAGCCAAACGCCACGGCGCCATTGAGCTCCATCGTCTTTGACGAGAACCGTGGGCTGAGCCAGTAGTTCTCCATCTGCTGGTAGATGACCACCCACACGATGAACAGGAGCGCTTGTGCGGGCCCCTGAACGGCGAGCATCACTAGGAGCGGGATGATGGCGCCAATGTAGGTGCCGATCATGGGGATGAACTCGCTCACGAATCCCATGAACAGCGCCATCGGTACCGCATAGACAAGCGGCATGCCCAGCAGCATCATCACGCCAAAGCCCAAGCCGCCGTTGACGCCCATGAGCAGCAGGCGCGAGTAGAAATAGCCGCCCGTCTGCTCAATGGACTGGTCCGTGATCCACGCGAAGACGCGCTGACGCTCCGGGGGCATGCGGGTCATGAACGCGCGGCGGATCTTGGGGAAATCGGCCGCGATGTAGAAGGTGAAGCATGCGATGGTCGCAACATCAAAGATGAACCCGATGCCGCTCGTCACGAGGCCAAAGACCGAGCTTCCCCACGAGGCGAGCCGCGCCATGAGCTCGTCAACGCTGGCCGCGGCCGCGTCGCTCGTCGCCATATCGGTTCCGAACGTCCCTTGCGCCCAACTATTGAGGCTGTCGATCCAGCCTGAGAGATCCTCTTGTACGGCGTCCGCGAACGTGACGATTGCTGGGATCAGCACCACCACCAGGAGCGTGACGGTGAGCAGCGCAATGAGGTACATGACGCCCACGGCGGCACCACGACGCATGCCGTACTTGCGCTGGAGGGCGTTGACGCCAGGGATGATCGCGAGTGCAAAGAACACCGAGATGACGAGCATTCCCAGGAGCCCTCGCGCCTGCACGGCCATGAGCACACCAAGCGCGGTGAGCACGCCCACCAGCACAATCTTCTGAAGGGTCTTCCATGCAAAGTGGTTGAGCCACTGCGCGGTCTCCGGCTCCGCATATTTGCGGTCGTCAACCCAGAGGCGCGCCGCCGTCGCGACGTCGTGGGGCACGGCGTCGCGACGTTCGGCCTCCGGATGTTCCGCGGTGGGATCCGGTTGTGGAGCTTCCTCGGTCACGCTGGCGTCCTCGCGGTGCCTATCAGGCCGCGCTCTTGACGTCCTTGCCAAACGTGAAGGCCCTGCTGACGCCTACCACCCCGAGCACCACCAGCACGATGCCGATGAGCAGCGCGAACACGAAGGCCGTGGCACCGGGCCACACCAGCACCGCGATACCGGCCAGGATGGAGAACACGCCAAACGTAATGCCCAGTCCGCGGCTGCCGCTCTTGCCAGATTCAACAATCGCCATGATGCCGTCCACTATCCAGGCGAATCCGAGCGCCACCACGGCGACCAGCAGCAGCACGCCTGCCGCGGCGTGGATGTTGCGCACAACCACGATTCCGGCGAGCAGCAAGATCAGACCAAACACGAGTCCCAGAATGCGGTGTCCCGCACCGAGGCCGGAGCTGAAGATGGACAGCGCCAGGCGCGCGATACCCGCGAAGATGAAGTAGATGCCCGCGATACCGGCCACAACGCCAATCGTCTTGCCGGGCCACACGAGCAGCGTCACGCCAAGGACAAAGGCGAGGATGCCCACCAGTCCAAAGGCCGCGCGCACCGCGTTGATGCCGTTCTTGCCGAGTGTGCTGGGGTCCAACTCGAATACGTCTGCCGCCACCACGGTGACGCTGTCCTTCTTGGCCATCGTTGTTCCTTCTCCTCGTGGCCACGCGTCGTTGCGTGGATCATCACCGCCAACGCTAGCGCGTTTGCGCGTTATAGCCGCGCTGGCGCGCAATTAGGCCGACGCTGCGGCTGGCTTGGACGTTCGTCACACGGAGGCGGATACGGCCTGGGATACGAGCGAATACAGGTTCTTGGGGTCGGCAGGAGAGGCGAGCAGGTCCACATCGGTGACGTCTGCGTCGAGGGTTGCCTGGACGTAGCGCAAGGCTGAGAAGTCCTCAATCGCAAAGCCAACCGAGTCGAATACCGTGATCTCCTCGTTGGACACGCGTCCCTGCGCTTCGCCCCTGATGATGCGCCACAGCTCGGTGACCGCATGCGCCGCTGGCAAATGCTGAATTTCTCCCTCGATGCGCGTCTGCGGCTCGTATTCCACCACGATGCTTGCGCGGCGCATGATCTGCGGATCCAATTCCGTCTTGCCCGGGCAGTCGCCGCCAATCGCGTTGATATGCACGCCGGGATGCACCATGTAATCGCTCAGTACGGTGGCGAGGGTCTTGTCCGCGGTGCACGTGGTGATGATGTCCACGTGAGTAGCGGCATCGGCCGCGCTCGTGGCAACGCGCACCGCAAAACCCAGCCCAGTGAGGTTGTGCTCCGCCTTCGCCAACGCGGCGGGGTCCGTGTCCCACAGGGTGAGGTCGTTGATCCCCAACAGCGCGCGGAAACCCAGCGCTTGGAACTCGGATTGGCTGCCGGTCCCAATGAGTGCCATGCGCGTGGCATCGTGCCGCGCCAGCAATTTGGCGGCCACCGCAGATGTTGCGGCGGTACGCAAGGCGGTGAGCATTGTCATCTCGCAGATCAGCAGGGGGTAGCCCGTCTCGACATCCGAGAGCACGCCCATGCCTACCACCGTCTGCAGCCCGCGACTGGGGTTGATGGGGTGGCCGTTGACGTATTTCACGGCGTACAGCTCGCCGTTGGACGTGGGCATCAATTCGATCACGCCATGAGCCGAGTGCGCGGCGAGGCGCGGCGCCTTGTCAAAGCGCTCCCAATTGGCGAAGTCCTCTTCAATGGTGGAGGCGATGCCCCTGATGCGCGCCTCCACGCCCGCTGCGGCGATCCACTGCACCATGCGATTGACGTCCACTACCTGCACCATGTCAGTTGACCTCCGCTGAGGCCTCGCGGAGCGCGTCCAGACCGCGCAATGCGAGCGTGCAGCACTTGACGCCGCCGCCGCCCTTAAGCAGCTCGGAGAGGTTCACGCCAACGGGATTGAAGCCGCGCTCGCGCAACTGCGCGGCAAAACGTTCGGCGCGGGCAGGCATCACCACGTCACGCCCATTGGAGACGATGTTGAGGCCCAGCATTGCCGCCTCTTCCTCGTCAACGATGATCGCGTTGGGGTAGCGACGCTCCAGCTCGGCGAGTGCCTCCGGCGCGAATGCGCTTGGCAGATACGCGATCTGCTCGTGTCCGGGACGGGCATCCAGAACGGCGAGAGCCGTGTCAAGGTGGTAGTACTCGGGACGCACCAGGATGAGCGTCACCACCTCGCGGCCCAGCACCTCGCCCGCTTCGCGGTGGCTTGCGAGCGTGGAGCGGAACCCCGTGCCAGCCAAAATGACGTCGCCAACAACGAGCAGGTCGCCTTCGCCTTCGTTGACATGAGTCGCCTCAACAACGGTGTAGCCCGCGCGGGCCAGCCAGTCCGCATACGCAGCAGCCTCCGGTTGACGCTCAGGGAAGAGGAACGACGCTGTGTAAGCGATTCCGTCAACCACAGTTGCGCCGTTGGCGGCGTAGACCATGTCCGGCAGACCTTCAACGGGGTCTATCTGGTGCACCTCAATCCCCAGCCGCACGTACGTGTCGCGAAGCTCGCGCCACTGCGCCACGGCAAGGTCCGTGTCCGTGGCAACGGATGTATCCATCCACGGATTGATCTCGTAGAGGACGTCAAAATAAGCGGGTGCACACATG
>CAYMRO010000056.1:2326-10920 GCA_964392875.1 uncultured Demequinaceae bacterium | reverse complement strand
GCTCTATGACGCGCTCCACGACATGGTGGATCCCGAGTCCATCCCCAAACTCATGGAGGCGGGCACCATCGAGGTGGCGCCACTCGCCTACATGCGCGGCCGCACGCTCAATGACGCCTTCATCATTCTTGACGAGGCACAGAACACCACGCGCGAGCAGATGAAGATGTTCCTCACGCGACTGGGCTTTGGAGCCACGATGGTGGTCACCGGCGACATCACCCAGGTGGATCTGCCAGGCACAACGCAATCCGGCTTGCGCGCGGCGCGAGATATTTTGGCTGGCGTGGAAGACATCGCCTTCTGCGAGTTGGGCGCGGAAGACGTGGTCCGCCATCGGCTCGTGAGCGACATTGTCACCGCGTATGCCAAAGACGATGAGGCCAGAGGCAGCCGTGCGCTTGACGGGCAACAGCGTCGACTAAGCGCACGCGAGGAGACCGCACGTGATTGACGTCAACAACGAAACCGACGCCGCCATTGACGAGGTGGAATTCGCGGAACTCGCGCAGTACGTGCTCCGCGAGATGCACATCGCGGACGGCGCGGAGCTCGCGATTCTGTTCGTAGACGAGCCCGCTATGGAGCAGCTGCACATCCAGTGGATGGACGAGCCCGGTCCCACGGATGTGCTGAGTTTCCCCATGGACGAGTTGCGGCCGGGCACCTCAGGGGCGCCAACTCCTGCGGGACTGCTGGGAGACATTGTGGTGTGCCCATCGGTGGCGGCGCGGCAAGCCAAGACGGCCGGCCACTCCGCGGAGGAGGAGATGCTGCTCCTCACTACCCACGGGCTGTTGCACCTACTGGGCTACGACCATGCGGAGCCGGAGGAGGAGAAGGAGATGTTCGCCCTTCAGCGGCGCCTGCTGCTGACCTTCCTCGCCAACCGATGACCGGCACCGACGTCACGATTCTTGTCGCCGTTGGCGTCCTTGCTCTGCTTGGCGCCGGGTCATTGCACGCGTTGGTTGCGGCGTTTGAACAGCTTCCGTATGCGGACGAGCGCCGCCTGTCCCTAGGAGTGAGGCCCGACGGCCGCCCTACCGCGGCAGCTCGGCTCGCCGCTTCTCCTGGAGACACGGACAACTCTGCCTCGGTGGCGTACGCGATCCTCGAGGCGCTCGGCATTGTGTGTTGGACCTTGCTGGCGGTTGGCTTGGGTCAAGCGCTCGATTGGCCAGGTTGGCTATTTGGGCTGGTTGCCGCCGTAGTTGGCGCGGCGCTATCGGTGCTGGTAGTGCGCGCATTGCCGCGTTCGCTTGCACGCTCCTACCCCGAGGCCACGGTGCGCGGCGTAGCGCCCCTTGCTCGCCTGCTCATTGTGCTCACTACCCCCGTGCGGGCAGTGGTGCCGGCCCTGCGTGCTCCCGCTCTGACAGAGACGGAAGACCTCGTTGACCGCGCTCACGAGACGCTCGAGGAAGAGGACGTGGAACTGGTGCGCGGCGTGGTCACGCTGGGGGACACGCTCACGCGCGAGGTGATGGTTCCGCGCACGGACATGATCGTGATTCAGCGCGGAACCACGTTGCGCAAAGCGCTGTCGCTGTTCCTGCGTTCGGGGTTCTCGCGAGTCCCCGTGGTTGCGGGAGACGTGGATGACGTTGTGGGCGTGCTGTATTTCAAGGACGTGGTGAGGGCCACCTGGGACTCCGAAGGTGCGCTTGACACGGCAGTGGACGAGCACGTGCGGGAGCCGTCCTTTGTGCCCGAGTCCCTCGCCGTTGACGATCTCCTGCGCCGCATGCAGGAAGACGTCTTCCATATGGCGATAGTCGTTGACGAGTACGGCGGCGTGGCGGGGCTCGTCACCATCGAGGATGCCCTCGAGGAGATCGTTGGCGAACTCACGGATGAGCACGACCGCGCGGAGCCCGAGCCTGAGGCGCTTGCGGCTGGGGGATACAGGGTTCCAGCTCGCATGCCGCTCGACGAGCTTGGCGAGCTGTTTGAGATCGAGTTGGATGACGACGATGTGGACACCGTTGCGGGCCTACTGTCCAAAGCGCTGGGCCGAGTGCCAATCCCCGGTGCCACAGCGTCGGCCCGTGGTTTGGTGCTCAGCGCCGACCGATTTGAGGGGCGCCGCCGCCGGCTGAGCTCCGTAATAGTGCGTCTCGAGGAGGCCACCGATGGCTGAGCACCGCTCAGGATTCACGTGTTTTGTGGGGCGCCCCAACGCGGGCAAGTCCACGCTCATGAACGCGCTCGTTGGCGAGAAGGTGGCGATCATGTCGTCGCGCCCGCAAACCACGCGCCGCGCCATTCGCGGGATTGTCACGCGGGACGACGCCCAGCTCGTCATTGTGGACACTCCAGGGCTGCACCGCCCGCGAACGCTGCTTGGCGAGCGGCTCAATGACCTGGTGCGGGAGACGTTTGCGTCCGTTGACGTGATTGGATTCTGCCTCCCGGCGGACGAGAAGATCGGCCCCGGCGACCAGTGGATCGCACGCGAACTCGCGGACGCCAAGGCGCCCGTGGTCGCGATTGTCACCAAGGTGGACAAGGTGTCACGGGATCGCGTCGCGGAGCACCTCATGGCTGTGTCGCAGTTGGGTGAGTTCATCGACATAGTTCCCGTCTCGTCTGTCAAAGACGTGCAGATGGACGTGCTGCTTGACGTGCTCATTTCCCACCTGCCGGTTGGCCCTGAGCTCTACCCAGCTGGAGAACTCACGGACGAGCCCGAGGACGTACGCATCGCCGAATTCATCCGCGAGGCGGCACTCGAGGGCGTGCGAGACGAGCTGCCCCACTCCATCGCGGTGGTGGTCGAGGAGATTTCAGAACGCGATCAGGACCCCGACGACCCCCGCGTGCCCATCCTCGAGATTCAGGCGCAGCTGTACGTGGAGCGCGACTCCCAGAAGGGCATCATCATCGGTCACGCCGGCTCGCGATTGCGCGATGTTGGGGCCACGGCACGCGCGGACATTGAGCGTTTGCTTGGGCGCCGGGTGTTCCTTGACCTGCACGTGAAGGTTGCGAAGGACTGGCAGCGAGACCCCAAGCAGCTGGGGAGGCTTGGGTTCTAAGCGCCGCGAGGGAGGGTGACCGCAGCGGCCGCTTCCGGTATGGTGGCGGCATGCGTTCGCTCTCGCTTCTCCTTCTGTGCCGCGACGGGGCCTAACAAGGCCGGATCCTCGTCGCGGTGGTTGGTGTGCCGGCTCACAGTTCATAGACATAGCAGCCAGAGGAACCAGAGGACTTTGAGATGAACCCCACGTATTACACGGGCGGCGAGCAGCGCCCCTCGGCCATGCCCATCAGCAGGTACCAGCCCTTTCACGAACAGTTCCAGGTGGAGCTGCCGGACCGCACGTGGCCAAACAAGCGCATAACAGCAGCCCCACGCTGGTGCGCGGTGGACCTCCGCGATGGCAACCAGGCACTGATTGAGCCCATGAACGCCGAGCGCAAGATGCGTATGTTCGAGCTCCTGGTGCGCATGGGCTACAAGGAGATCGAGGTGGGCTTCCCCTCGGCGAGCCAAACCGACTTTGACTTTGTGCGGCTGCTGATCGATGAGGACCGCATTCCTGAGGACGTGACCATCCAGGTGCTGACGCAGGCTAGGGAGCACCTCATCGAGCGCACCTATGACTCGCTCAAGGGCGCCAAGAACGCGATTGTGCACCTGTACAACTCAACGTCGATCCTGCAGCGCGAGGTGGTGTTCCGCGCAAACCAAGACGAGATCCTCGACATCGCCACGCACGGCGCCATGCTGTGCCAAAAGTACGAGGACAACGTTCCTGGTACCAATGTGTTTTACGAGTACAGCCCGGAGTCCTATACGGGCACGGAACTCGAGTACGCGGTGCGCGTCTGCAACGCCGTGATGGACGTCTGGAAGCCCACAACGGACCGCAAGGTGGTCATCAACCTGCCGGCCACCGTGGAGATGGCGACACCCAACGTGTACGCAGATTCAATCGAGTGGATGAACCGTCGGCTGGAATACCGCGACGCGCTCGCGCTGAGCCTGCACCCGCACAACGACCGCGGCACCGCGGTTGCCGCAGCCGAGCTGGGGTACCTGGCTGGCGCGGACCGCATCGAGGGTTGCCTCTTTGGCAATGGCGAGCGCACGGGCAACGTTGACCTCGTGACGCTCGGCATGAACCTGTTCAGCCAGGGAATTGACCCGCAGATCGACTTCCGCGACATGGACGAGATTCGCCGCACCGTGGAGTACTGCAATCAGCTTGACGTCCACCCGCGCCATCCGTGGGGCGGCGACCTGGTCTTTACCGCGTTCAGTGGCTCCCACCAAGACGCCATCAAGAAGGGCCTCGAGGCGATGCAGGCACGCGCGGATCGCGACGGCGTTAGTGTCGACGACCTGGCCTGGGCGGTGCCGTACCTGCCCATTGATCCGCGCGACGTTGGGCGTTCGTACGAGGCCGTGATCCGCGTCAACAGCCAATCGGGCAAGGGCGGCGTGGCCTACCTGCTCAAGACGGAGCGCCAATTGGACCTCCCGCGGCGCCTGCAAATTGAGTTCTCGCGAGTGGTGCAGCGCGAGGCGGACGCCTCTGGCGTGGAGATGACGGCGGGCGACCTGTGGCGCGCTTTTGAGGACGAATACCTCCCCGCGAGCGAGAGCGAGAACAAGTGGGGTCGGTTCGCACTTCTTGGCACGCGGGCAACATCGTCCGACGCCGGGCCAGACACCCTCTCCGCGGACATTTCTGATCGTGGCGAGTTGGTGACGGTTGAGGGTTCCGGCAACGGGCCGGTTGCGGCTTTCGTGGCCGCTTTGAAGACCCGTGGCGCTCGCGTAGAGGTTCTCGACTACCACGAGCACGCCATGAGCGGCGGCGGCGACGCCATGGCCGCGGCCTATGTGGAATGCCAGATCGACGACGAGATCTTGTGGGGCGTTGGTATCGACGCCTCGATCACCACGGCAACACTCAAGGCGATCATCTCGGCGGTGAACCGCGCCGCTCGCTAGGCTCACACCATGACTCCAGGTAACGAGGCCGGTTCCAAGAACCCGATGCGCCTCGCGGTGCTTTTGTCCATGGCGATGTTTGTGCTCGTTGTTGACACGTCGATCATGAACGTGTCCATCAGCGCGGTGGTCCACGACCTGGATACGACGGTGAGCAAGGTGCAGTCGGCCATTGCCCTCGAGGCGCTGGTCTCTGCCGCCTTCATTCTCATTGGCGGCAAGATCGGCGACCTCTTTGGCCGCAAGCGCGCCTACGCGCTGGGCCTCACGGGCTATGCGATCGGCGCCATTGCCATGACGCTGACGCACTCGGTGACCACGATCATCATCTTCTGGGCCATCATCGGTGGCCTTGGCGCGTCGCTCCTGCTGCCGTCAATGCAGTCGCTCATCCACGGCAACTTCAGCGGCGATATGCAGCGCAAGGTGTACGCCCTCGTAGGTGCGGCGGCTGCGGTGGCCGCGGCCGTGGGGCCCTTGCTCGGCGGCTTCCTCACCACGTTCCTGTCATGGCGCATCGCGTTCCTCCTTGAGGCCGTAATCATCGGCGTTGTGCTCTTGGGGCTGGGACTCGTCAAGGACGTGCCGTTCACGGGAGAGCGCAAGATCGATCCAGTTGGTGCGGGCCTCTCGGTGTTCGGCATGGGCGGCATCGTGCTCGGCGTGCTCGTTTGGCAAGAGGGCGGCGAGGCCGTTGGTACACTCATCGCGGTTGGCGCCTTCGCCATGGCGGGCTTGTTCCTGTGGCTCCGTCACGCCAAGCGCAAGGCCAAGCCCATGCTCATCGATCCCGAGCTCTTTGCCTCTCCGCAATTCCGGCTGGGTATCACTCAGCAGATGATGCAGCAGATCGCGCTCGGCGGCATCATGATTGTGTTGCCTATCTACTTGCAGATGGTCCACGAATACAACGCCATGCAGGCTGGGCTTTCGCTCGCTCCGCTTTCCCTGAGCATGTTCATCGTTGCGCTCATCGCGGGCCGCAAGGCGGGCAACATCCGCCCAAGCACCCTCATTCGCTGGGGCTTCCTGCTGCTCGTGGTTGGCGTTGGCATCATCATTCCGCTCGTGCCACGGGCCGACGGCGGGCTCGCCTTGGCAATTCCACTCATGATTGCGGGTTGCGGCTTGGGTCTGCTGGTCTCACAGCTGAACAACTACACGCTGGCGCCGATGTCCGAGGAGAGGGTGTCTGAAGCGGCTGGCGTGAACTCCGCTGCCGGTTCGTTCGGTCTCTCCTTTGGCCTGGCAGTAGTGGGCGCCGTGATGCTTGCTACCCTCGCCGGGGCATTCACGAACCTCTCGAACAACAGCGACGTTCTCGCGAGCGACGACAAGGTGATCGTTGCTGACGCCCTCGAGAGCAATGCCCAAGTGATGACCAACACGCAACTTGAGGACTTGCTCTCAGGCCAGCCAGAGGAGGTCCAGACCGAGATCATCGCGATCAACACGGACGCTCGCCACACCGCGCTTCAGATTGCGCTGCTCATCCCCGTGCTCGTTGGCCTCTTTGGTCTGTTCAATTCGTTCCGCATGGCACGGCTGCCCGATCTTGGGCCATCCCCGGAGCATCCTGGCCTCATCGTTGGGTGATGCGCGCTCTCGCCCGTTAGCAGTGAACGGCAGGCCCTTCGCCAACCCTGGCGTCGGTCGCATGGAATGCCCGCGCAAGCGGCGACAATGGCACTGTGCCCCTGTACCGAGACGACGCGATTGTGCTGCGCACCCACAAGTTGGGTGAGGCCGACCGCATCGTCACGATGCTCACCAAGAACCATGGCAAAGTGCGTGCGGTTGCGAAGGGTGTGCGGCGAACTACCAGCAGGATTGGTGCCCGCATGGAGCCGTTCATGCTCGCTGATGTCCAGCTCTATGAGGGCCGCAATCTTGACATCGTGAGCCAAGTGGAGATGCGCGAACCTTACGCGCGGCGCATCGCTGCCGACTATGCACTGTTCACCGCCGCCACCGCGATGGTGGAGACGGCAGACAAGTTGGTTGATCACGAGAAGGAGCCCGCGTTGCAGCAGTACCGGCTGTTGCACGGCGCATTGGGCGCGCTCAGCAGACGTGAGCACGATCCCGGCAGCCTGTTGGATTCATTCCTGTTGCGCTCGCTCGCGATTGCAGGCTACGCCCCGAGTTTTGGTGACTGTGCCGTATGCGGAAAGGCCGGTCCGCACAGGGCGTTCGCGATCGCCGAGGGTGGCGCGGTTTGTGAGGACTGCAGGCCTGCGGGCGCCGCCGCGCCCGCCCAGGAAACGTTCGCCCTGCTCGCGGCCCTGCTGGAGGGCGATTGGAGCATTGCGGACGCCGCAGAGCCCCGCGCGCGCAGAGACAGCGCGGGGATCGTCGCCGCGTACACGCAGTTCCACCTGGAACGCAAGGTTCGCAGCCTCCCGCTCGTGGACCGTGACTCGTAACCGTGACTCCTCACGCGCGCGGAGGCGAGGCGAGCCGTGGCGATAGGCTGGCGCCCGTGACGCCTGCACCGCCGCCAGCCCACCCGTCGGGCGCCAAACCGCCCGCTATGCCAAAGAGCGCGGTGCCCAAGCATGTTGCCATAGTCATGGACGGCAATGGGCGTTGGGCCAAGCAGCGGGGGCTGCCGCGCACGGAGGGTCACACCAGGGGAGAGGCCGCGTTGCTCGACGTGGTCGCGGGAGCCATCGAAATTGGCGTCACACACGTCAGCGCGTATGCCTTCAGCACCGAGAACTGGAAGCGCAGCCCGGACGAGGTGCGCTTTCTCATGGGGTTCAATCGCGACGTGATCAGGCGGCGACGCGACCAAATGAATGAGTGGGGCGTTCGCGTGCGCTGGGCTGGGCGCAGGCCAAAACTGTGGAAGTCCGTAATCGACGAGCTTGAAGCAGCGGAGCAGCTCACCTCCGGCAACAAGGTGCTGACCCTCACGATGTGCGTCAATTACGGCGGCCGCGCGGAGATAGCCGACGCCGCTCGCGCCATCGCCGAAGGCGTTGCGGCGGGCACCGTGGACCCGGCGAAGGTCACGGAGAAGACGTTCGCGCGCTACCTCGACGAGCCCAACATGCCTGATGTCGACCTGTTTTGGCGCTCAAGCGGCGAGCAGCGCTCGTCCAACTTTCTGCCGTGGCAAGCCGCGTACGCCGAGTACGTCTTCAGCGACGTCCTGTGGCCGGACGTGGACCGCACGCACCTGTGGGCGGCAATCGAGGAATATGCCCTACGCTCGCGCAGGTTTGGCACTGCATAGCCAGTTGCTCGTTGCCTAGGTGCGAGCCGCTTGGCATTGCGCGCACAGTCCCGTGAGTTCCACGGTGTGCGCGATGTCCGTGTAGCCGTATCGGGCGCCAACGGCGGCTGCCCATGCCTCAACCGCGGGGGCGTCCAGCTCTACGGCCGCACCACAATTGCGACACCGCAAGTGATGGTGGTGGTCCTCGCCGGCTCCGCACCTCCGGTAGAGCGTCTCGCCGGATTCGGTGACCACGGCGTCCACCTCGCCGGAGTCCGCGAGGGACTGGAGCGTGCGATATACGGTGGCGAGGCCAATGGTGGCGCCTTCGTGGCGCAGGGCGTCGTGCCAGGCTTGGGCGGACCGGAAGTCGCCGCCCTCAAGAGCGTCGGCGACCGCGGCGCG
>CAYMRO010000056.1:0-2226 GCA_964392875.1 uncultured Demequinaceae bacterium | reverse complement strand
GCGCTGCTTGGTCATGCGCTGCTTGGTCATTGGCTCCTTCGTCATGCGCCCGCCAACCCGGTGGCGCTCTTGGCCTTGCGCGCGGCGATGGTGGCAACGGTCGCGTAGAGCAGCACCGAGGCCACCACAATGAGCCCGCCTGATTCAATGTCCCAACGAACCGTCAGAATGGCGCCAACGAGGGCTACAGCTCCGCCGTAGAGGCAAGCGCGCAGCATCGTTCGCGCAAAACTCCCGGCATGAAGTTGGGCTATGGCGACCGGGACGATCATGAGGCCGCCCACGAGCACCAGGCCAACTGCCTGCATTGCGAGCGTGATCACGATGGCCGCGGCCGCAGACAGCGCCATGGTCAGGCCGCGAACGGGAATGCCGGAAGCGAGCGCGAACTCGGGATCGTGGGTGGCCGCGAACAGGATGCGCCGGAAGCCAAAGGCCAACGCGATGACCGCAACCGCTCCCAGGGACGTCAGGATCGCGATCCTGGGCGAGACGTCGCTGAGCGAGCCGAACAGAGCTGCCTCGAACGTCTCGTGGTCGCCGCCGCTGATCTCAAAGAGAACTACGCCGGCGGCCGCTCCTCCGTAGAACATGAGCGCCAAGGCGACATCGGCTGCCACGCGGCCGCGAGACTGCATTTGGTCAACGATGAGAGCGCCAGCTAGCGAGACGATCATCGCTCCGGGAACGGCGAGTGCGTTGGCATTGGACAGGTTGAGCGCAGCCCCGGCAATGGTGCCAAGCGCCACGCCCGTGAGCGCAACGTGGCCAATGCCGTCTCCCAGCAGGGACATTTTGCGCTGCACCAAGTACGAGCCAACCGTGGGACCCGCGAGCCCAACGGCTACCGCCGTAATGATGGCGGCGATCACAGCACGCCTCGCTGCAGGTCCGAGAGATCGGCGGTGGTGTCCCCATGTGGGTGCAGGTGGTCGTGCCCGGGCATTGCGTGGACGCCAACGGCTGGCGGCGGCGCGCCGTCGTGCGTGACGCATCCGCGATCCAGAACGACGGCCCGCTGCAGCAGGCTCGCGAGCGGCCCGGCCTCGTGAAGCACCAACACCACGGCGGCGCCCCGCTCATGTGCGGCGCGCACCACGTCCGCGACCACGGCCTGATTGTCGGCGTCAACTCCTGCGAGGGGCTCGTCCATGATGAGCAGATCCGGCTCGCGCACCAAGGCGCGCGCTATCAGGACGCGCTGTTGCTGCCCACCAGACAGTCCGCCAACGGGGAAGTCGTAGCGATCGGCGAGCCCCATAGTGGCGAGGGCAGCACGTGCCCTAGCCCGGCCGTCGGGCGGGAGAAACCTGGTGACCCGTGAGAGCAGACCCGCCTCGACTACCTCGCCTGCCGATGCCGCGAGGCCTCCCTGGGCGGTGGTGCGTTGCGGCACGTAGCCCAGCCTCTCGAGGGGAGCGGTACGCGAGGCAACATCCTCGCCGAACACCTGGATGCTTCCCGATTGCGGTTTCACCAGACCCAACATGGCGCGCACGAGGGTGGACTTGCCGGAGCCGTTCGCGCCAAGGATGGCCGAGGTTTGGCCCATGGGGACGTCAATGGAGAGGTCGCGAAGCGCGACGATGTCGCCGTAGCGCACGGAAATGCCGCTGGCTGAGAGGGCGGAGGAGTGCATGGAGCGATCCTTGTCTAAATGATAATCATTGTCAAATGCGCCATCGGGGCGCGAGCGCGCCACTAGACTGTTCCGAGCATCAACCGCCCTTTTCAAGGAGTTATTCGTGGCCGCACCCAGCCGACTTGACAACGTAATCTCGCTCGCGAAGCGACGCGGTTTTGTGTTCCCGAGCGGTGACATCTACGGCGGCACCCGCTCAGCATGGGATTACGGCCCGCTTGGCGTGGAGCTCAAGGAGAACATCAAGCGTCAGTGGTGGCGCACCATGGTCACGAGCCGCGACGACATCGTTGGGCTCGACTCCGCGGTCATCCTGCCGCGCCAGGTGTGGGTGGCGTCCGGGCACGTTGGCGTCTTCACTGACCCGCTTACCGAGTGCCTCAGCTGCCACAAGCGCTACCGCGAAGATCAGATGCTCGAGGAGTTCGAGGAGAAGAAGGGCCGCGCGCCCGTTGACGGCCTCGCCGAGATCGCGTGTCCTAATTGCGGAACCCGTGGTCAGTGGACGGAGCCGCGCGACTTCAACATGATGTTGAAGACGTACCTGGGGCCCGTGGAGGACGAATCCGGGCTGCACTATCTGC
>CAYMRO010000055.1:0-11053 GCA_964392875.1 uncultured Demequinaceae bacterium | reverse complement strand
AGACATAGTGGTCGATTCTGATCGACGCGCGGAAATCGCAAATCGCGCTCATGGTGGTGGCCACGCTGTTTGGCGCGTCGCTGCGACGCACGGCAGGCCGCATCAATGACCTCACGGAGCGCTCGGTGAGGGCATCCGCGGTGGCTGCCTCCGCGAACGCTGCGCAAGAGATTCGCGTGCAGCGCGCCGCAGAACTTGCGGGCGTTGCGGTGCCGTTGCTTGACCGCATTGCTACCAACGACAGCTTCAGCGATGCCGACCGCATGGCCTTCACCAAGGTCGAGGCGCAACTGCGTGACGGCGTGCGAGGGCGCTCGCTCATGGTTCCGGTGGTGGTCGCGGCAGTGAACCACGCTCGCGAACGCGGTGTTGAGGTCACCTTGCTTGACGACCGCGGCTCAGAGTTGCCGTCTCAGTCAGCGATGTCCGAGATCGCCATCCGCATCGCCGCCGCCATTGACCTAGTAGACGTGGGCGCGGTCACGGTGCGGTTGCTGCCACGGGGCCGCGACACTGCCGTCACGGTGGTGACCAGAAAGGGAGAGGCGACGACCCGCCTCGCCCTTACGGGCGAAGGGGCCGTCGCCTCCTAGTTCACAAGCTACGGTCTGGCTGTTAGCTAAGTGCCTTTGCCTTAAGCGTGTCGAACTCTGCCTGGTTGATCGCTCCCGAGTCGAGCAGCGACTTGGCACGCTCAATCTCGCCAGCAGCACCGCCACCGCCCACCTCGCCGATGAGGCTCTTGGCGTATTCCTTGTCGTATTCACGACGCTCCCTGGCATCCGCGACGTCCCGCGACGCCATGCCGGAGCCACGTGCGAAGAGGTAGATGAGGGTGCCGAGAATCGGGAGCAGAATGATGAAGAAAAGCCACCAGAACTTGCCCCAGCCACCCAGCTCACGGTCACGGAACACATCCATGATGATCCGGATAACCACAAAGATGAACGAGATCAGGATGAAGATCCACAGCGTGTACAACAAGAAGGCAACAAAACTGCCGTCAAAGAAACCTTGGTCCATCATTGCTCCTTTACGCGACGAACACCCTATGTGTCGTCATTGCACACACTAGCGCCGCCACGGCCGCTTTGGTTGCTCTACCGAGCGCTATTGGACAACACGAGTTTGGCGAGCGTGGGCAGCGGGACCATGCCATGACCCAGAACGCGCTCATGGAATTCGGCAAGCGGCAAGCCCGCCGCTTCACGTAGGCGCTGAATCTCGAGCCTGCCAACCATGTAGCTGAGCGCCTGTGCAGGCATCGCGATGTAGCGATCCACCTCGGCCGTGATGGCGCTCAGGGCATTGGGTGAATTGGCAAGCATGAAGTCAATGGCCTGCTGCCTGCTCCAGCCGAATGCGTGCATGCCCGTGTCAACTACCAGGCGACATGCCCGCAACGAGTCGTTTTCCAGCATGCCAACGCGCTGCAACGGGCTGGAGTAAAGCCCCAGCTCGTCCGCGAGGCGCTCGCTGTACAACGCCCAGCCCTCGAGGTACGCCGTGACGTTCAGGCGCTTGAGCACCAGATGCAGTTCGGCGTCCTCCTCACACAGCGCAAATTGCAGGTGATGACCGGGGACGCCCTCGTGGAAGGTGGTGCCCTCGAGCTCGGTGCGGCTCCAGTCGCTGGGATTGGAGACGTTGAAGAAGAACTCTCCCGGCTTGCCGGTCTCCGGTTCCGGCGCCGAGTAGTACGCCTGCGCGCCTCCCTTGACCGCGTTCACGCGGCATGGGGTTGCCGGCACGCGGCTGAAGGCTTGCGGCAACGCCGCGGTGGCGCGTGCGAAGGCCTCCTCAGCGTCCTTCACGAGCTCCGCGGGATCCTGGTACTTGAGAGAGGCGTCCTCACGCAGGCGCGAGTAGATCTCCGGCAGTTCCGTAGTGCCAAGCAGCGGCCCCGCAATCTCGCGGTACTCCTCGTTGAGCCGCGCTATCTGGTTGAGACCCAACTGGTGGATCGCCTCCGGCGTGAGGTCCGTTGACGTCATGGCCCACACCAGATCGCGATACTGAGTCTCGCCGCCTGGCAGGTGGCAGAACCCCGGGTGGTCGTCGTCGCGGCCGCGCGCGGCGAGCGCGCGCATGCGGTTCGCGTGATCCTGCAGCGCGGGAAAGACCTCGGTGGCCACTATCTGCCGCAGCTCGCCAATCCATGAATCGGCTTGCGCCTCTTCAAGGCCCGACGGTGGTGCCTGGGCGGCGATCCGGTCAAGGGCGTCTGGGGCTGCGAGCAGTTCCTCGATGAGTTGGGCGGTGCGTTTCAGGTGGCGCGTGAGGCCCACGACTCCCACGAGGGCCTCCGCCTCCGCAACGGAGGCGAGGTCATCGAGCGCTCCCGGCAGGGCGCGCATCTTGGCCAGGTACGCGTCGGCATGGGCGTCGGTGACGAGGTTGAAGCGCGTTCCAAAGAGCTCGATCATGGCGACAAACCCCAGCGCGGGATGCGTTCCCTTGGTCGCGGCATTCCATGTCAGATCCACCGCGCTGGAACGGGCGGTGAACGCGATCGCGTCCTTGAGCGCCACTTCGCGAGGTGTGCTGGCGGTCAGTGCGTTGGCCCGCGCCGCGAACTCGGTGAGCCTTTGCTGGATCTCAGCCACAGCGTCGGGCGAGAAGGCCGGCCAGGTTTCCAAGTGATCGGTAGACGAGTTCCACAGCAGCGCGTAGCCGTCAGCCGCGCGAGCGAACTCGTAGTACTCGTCAGCAAGGGTGGTGAGGTTATCCATCGTTCGACCCTAAGCCCGCTCGGAGCGTTGCGAAGACCCACCTGCTTTCGCACGGACGGCTGAGCGTACCCGGGGTGACCCGCAGCTATGCATTGGGCAAACCCTGGGACACCATGGCCCGCGTGCTTGCTGGGGTGCAATGGGAGGAGTTCGGGTGGTCGACGCCTTAAGGCTCGCTTGTGTTGTTGTACCCCGATGTCAACGCGTAGGCAGGGCCGTCATCCACCACAATTGGGGGAACCAAACCGGTCCATGCTTTGCCTGCTACGCGGAGCGCGGCAGCGACTTCGTCGCTCGTGACCCTGGGCTTCGCGTCCGACAGAGACGTAACCTTGAGCACCCCCTGCTTGTAGTCCGGCCCAACCGATGAGAGCCGGCCTTTGAAATCGTCAGACGCGACGACCGCGTCCTTCGCCCTCTCATAGTCTGAAATGGACAACGTGACTTGCCTCAATTTGAATCCACCGACAATTCCCTGTTTGGCGAGCACCGCAGCAGCCTCTTCGACTGATCGTGTCACAGTGTTAATCACGAGGGTGTCGCCGTCGTAGTACGCGTCACCCCACGCCTCAGGCTCCGATGCGAAGAGACCGAACTCGAGCTCTGAATAGATCTCCTCGGGGGTGGCAGGAGCCTCTACTTTCGTCAGGTCGAGCTCATCAATCGGCGAGGCCGGCGAGCCCGAGGGAGGTGCCGCATCGTCCGCTGCGACTGTAGCGCTTGCTAGGCCCACCGTTGTGGCCAACGCAACGCCGAAAATGGCCACCCGCAGTTTGTGTGAGCCAAACATCATGCCTCCCCGTTACTTGCACTCTCCCTTGAGCGCTCCCCCCCCCCCAGGCCCCGTTGGTGGACCGTTGGGTCCCATACTCGGCCTAGCGCGGCGCACTGTCAATTACGAAAAGACGCGGTCCCGCGGCCGACCGCTCAGGTACAGCTGGTTGGCCCGCTTCCACAGGGTCCCCGGCTCTTGACTCCCGTGGGGCATCGCAGGTGCACCGCTCGACCCCATCCCGGCAGCCAGGGCATGCAAAAACCCGCCTGCTGCTGCACGGCGGGTTAAGCGCGCCCGGAGGGATTCGAACCCCCAACCTTCTGATCCGTAGTCAGATGCTCTATCCGTTGAGCTACGGGCGCTTGGGTACTGCGTATTCGGTTAGACGGGCCGTAAAGCCGAGTCACGAGTATACGGCACCGGAACTATGCGAGCGTCAGCACCGTCCACGAGACGGGAGGGAGCGTGATGGTGACCACGCCGTCGGCCTCCGTTGCGGACTCGTTGGCTACCAAGCCCACCCTGTCAGGATTGGCGAGCGTGTTTGCCGCGTAGACCTCGGGGTCGCTGAGGGTCCGTGCGCCAGTGACGCGATGCGTGGTGAGCGCGCTGGTGTCGATGGTCACCACCGTGCTTTCTTCGCGGCTGCGGTTGACGAGGAACACCGCGGACTCGCCTTCCTGGGCGTCATGGGTTGCCACCGCATCCACGAGGTTCACGGTGCCAAACTCTGCGGTCTCGTAGGTGTCCGAGCTCAGGTTGAGCGTGAGCGCGTCCCCCTTGGCGAGGCGCGAGGTCTCGGCGAAGGGGAAGAACGTGGTCTGGCGCCACGCGGGCCCATTGGGCTCCGTCATGATGGGCGCAATGACGTTCACGAGTTGGGCGAGGCTCGCGGAGGTCACCCTGTCCGCGTGGCGAATGAGCGAGATGAGCAGGCTGCCAAAGACCACGCCGTCGGCAACGGAATAGACGTCCTCGAGGAGCCGCGGGGCCTCAGGCCAATCGTGCGGATCCCGCAGCTTGTCGTTGCTGATGTGGCGCAACATGTACCAGACGTTCCACTCGTCGAACGAGATGTTGATGGTCTTGTCGCTGCCGCGCTCTTCCTTGACTTCATCCGCGATGGCGACAACCGTCTCGATGAAGTGATCCATGTTGACGGCCGAGGCCAAGAAGCTGTCGAGATCGCCGTCCTTCTCCTCGTAATAGGCGTGGCAGGAGATGAAGTCAACGTCGTCGTAGGTGTGCTGGAGCACCGTGCGCTCCCACTCGCCGAACGTTGGCATCGCCGAACCCGAGCTGCCGCACACCACCAGTTCCAGGCTCGCGTCCACTTGCCTCATTCCCTTGGCGGTCTTGGAGGCGAGCCGGCCGTACTCCTCCGCCGTGCCGTGTCCCAATTGCCACGGGCCGTCCATCTCATTGCCCAGGCACCACATGTCGATCTTGTACGGCTCTTTGCGGCCGTTCGCGATGCGCGCGTCCGAGAGCTTCGTACCCGAAGGAATGGTGGCGTACTCGAGCACGTCGAGCGCATCTTGCACACCGCGCGTGCCCATGTTCACGGCGTACATGAGCTCGCTGCCAACCTTGTCTAGCCAGATAGCGAACTCGTCCAGCCCCACCTGATTGCTCTCCGTGGAATGCCACGCGAGATCGAGCCGGCGCGGCCGCTCACTGCGGGGACCCACGCCATCCTCCCAGCGGTACCCGGAGACGAAGTTGCCGCCGGGGTACCTGATGGTGGACACGCCCAGTTCCTTCACTAGGTCCACTACGTCTTCGCGGAACCCGTTGGCATCCGCGGTAGGGTGTCCGGGCTCGTAGATGCCGTCATAGACGCATCGCCCCAGGTGCTCAACAAAGGAGCCAAAGAGGCGGCGGTTGACGGGCCCCACGGTGGCGTGCGGGTCCAGTACAAGGTGTGCTTTGGGCATGGGTGAACTACTTCAATCTGGCGGGGCCGGCCGCCTAACTAGCTACCGTAGAACGACTTGAGCAACTCAAAAACCACGATCGCTGGCCACACGATGGCCTTGGGAATCGCCAAGACGAACTCCCAAAATGTGTTTGCGGCCCAGAAGTAGTAGATCGCGCCGCCGATGAGGCCCAGTCCATAGACCGCCCCACCGCCTGCCGCACCGGAATTTCCCGCCCTGCCCATTGCTGCCACCTCGCTACGAAGGATCTGTGTGGCAACACTGTACGGCTTGGCTACGCCGCCGTCCTGGTATCCACCGGTTCAAGCACCTCTCGCAATTGAGCGAGGCTCTTGGTCACGGCACGCGAGACCTGCATCTGCGACATCTGCAAGCGGTCCGCGATCTCGCGCTGGCTGTGGCCCTCGCCAAACCGCAGCGAAAGAATGGTCTGGTTGCGGCGGTCAAGGCTTTGGATTGCGGCCCGGAGTTCGAGCCTGGTGTCGACGGCTTCCACCTCGTCGGCGGGGTCCGTCAGTACGGCGGAGGCCACCCCGGTGAGGTCATCAAGATTGGCGGCGAACATCCCACGCCGTCCGTGAAGGGCGTCCGCAATGTCGCGCACCTCAACGCCCATGTGGTCCGCGAGATCCTCTCGCGTGGGCTCGTGGCCAAGCTCCTGCTCCAGATCCGGAACCACGGAGTCCATTGTCACGGCAAGCTCCTGCACGCTGCGAGGCGGCCTCACCATCCACGCAGCGTCGCGCAAATAGCGCTTGATCTCACCAGCGATGGTGGGGCTTGCAAACGCTGCAAAGGCGACTCCGCGATCCGGGTCAAAGCGCTTCACGGCTTTGACGAGGCCAAGCATCGCCACTTGGCGAATGTCTCGCGGGTCACCAACGGTGCCCGTGTAACGGCGGGCGATGGACTCTGCAAGACGCATGTGGTCAACAACGAGTTGCTGTTCACGGAGTCCACATGGGGCGGTGGTGTCAGCGGCATGCGCGAGCCGGAACTCCTGGAGTTCATCACGCGGCGCGTCAGTAGTACCTGCAAACGAATAGTCAAGCATCGTGACCTCAATCCAGAGTTGGCTGAAGTAGCACTTTGCTTGACTACACCTCCATACAAACATCGAATTCGATAGAGCGCAAGTGCGCGGCTCGGCGTCGCGTCGCTAAGCCGCGACGGTAGGAATCCGGGCCAGTGGGTACTTCGTCCAGGAATGCATTGAGAACCGAAGGGAGCGATTCGCACCATGAAAGCCTCAAAGGAATTGGGCACCAACATGCAATCGGTGCTGGTAGACCTGCTGGAACTCCAGTTGCAAGGTAAGCAGGCGCACTGGAACGTAGTGGGCAAGAATTTCCGCGATATGCACCGTCAACTCGACGAGATCATCGATGCCGCGCGGGCCCTTTCAGATCAGGTCGCCGAGCGCATGCGGGCACTCCATGTGGTCCCGGATGGCCGGTCAGCGACCGTGGTTGCGTCCACGAGTCTCGCGCCCTTTCCCAGCGGTGAGGTGAGCACCACTCGGGTGGTGGAACTCGTCACCGCGGCGCTCGACGCCACCGTCGCCACGGCGCGAGGCGTGCACGACCAGGTTGACGAGGAGGACCCAACAACGGCCGACCTTCTCCACGTTGTCATCGAGCAGCTTGAGCAGTTCAGCTGGATGGTCAGCGCAGAAAATCGGGACCCCCGTACTGACGCCGAGGTCAAGCCCGCTACCAAAGCTGCAACCAAGACCAGTGCCTCATCGCGCAAAAAGTGAAGGGAGCGTCGGACCATGACAAGTCCCTACGCACCGCGTGAGACAAGCGGCGAGACCATGACCGTCGATGGCTGGGAACCGGGGCACTGACGTGACCGCCTTTCGCGGAACTGGCGCAAGCGAGATCGCCTTGCGTGCCGTCGCCGCGCGCTTTTCTGTGGGTGTCGCCGAATCCCTTACGGGAGGCGCGCTCGCGGTGGCGCTCGCCGGCGCACCAGGCGCGGCAGATTGGTTCAAGGGCGCGGTGGTCGCGTACCAATCAGCGGTCAAACAGGGCGTACTGGGGGTGAAGTCAGAGCAAGTGGTGAGCGCGCAATGCGCGGCGGAAATGGCGAGCGGCGCCAAAGACGTGCTCGGCGCCGACCTCACGATGGCGACCACAGGGGTTGCCGGCCCGGGCCGCCTTGAAGACCAAGCACCGGGAACCGTCTTCATCGCCGCGCAGTTTGGCGACGACGAGTCAGTGAGAGAGTTGCACCTCTCCGGGCCGCCCGACGTTGTGGTCGCCGACACCATCACGTCCGTCATTGAGTTGGCTCTGGAGTTGGTCAAGGCGGAATTTGAGCGTGTGGAAGCGGCCGACGCTCGCGGCAACGGGGCCCACAAGGCCCGGTAAGCGCGGGCAGACCTGGGTACATGATTGATATGACAGAGCGCTCCAAGAAGTTCGCGCGGTCGCAAGACGCCGCTCTGCTGACGGCTGCGGGCGTGATCTCGCCCAAGGAGATTGCCGAGGGGCGGAGCCCGCGCCAGATTGTCGCCGATGCCAAGCGCGCGGGAGGGTTCGCGTGGATTGGGCTCGTCAATCCGTCATCGGAGGAAGTTGAGGACCTTGGCGCTGCGCTCAAACTGCCGCCACTTGCGGTGCGCGACGCCTCCGGCAGGGGCCAGCAACCCAAGGTGCAGTTCTATGGTGGGCATCTGTTTGTGGTGATGTGGTCCCTGAAATCCGGCGAGTCAAAGCTGCGCTTCGACATTGTGGAGACATTCATCTTCGCCATGGGCAATGTGCTGGTCACGATCCAATACGGCGATGCTGAGCGCCACCAGATTCGGGAGGCGCTCCAGACCGAGGCGTCAGGGGCGGTGGGCGTGATCGGCGGGGCGTACAAGGTCATGGCAGGTGCGGCGGCACAGTACACGGAGGCCGCGCATCGCATCGAGGACGAACTGGAAGAGTTGGAGGATCAAGTCTTCGACCCCGCACTGCCAGATGAAGAAAGGCGCATCTACGGACTCCGTCGCCACATCGGCCGTGTTGATCGCGGGGTGTCCGGGCTCACGAGGTCGCTTGAGCGCGCGGTGGACGATCTCCAACAAAGTGCTGGCAACGACGACGCCCTAATACCCTTTCTGCGCGATCTCCTTGACGACCTTGTGGGCACCCAGCAGCTCGCCAACGACCAGCACCAAGCACTGGATGGCATCATCGCCACCCACGAAAATTCGGTTGCAAGCCAGCAGAACCGCGACTCCCGCAAGATCTCCGCGGTGGCGGCGCTCATCGCGGCGCCCGCAGTGATCGCAGGCATTTACGGCATGAACTTCAAGAACTTGCCGGGCGTGAGTTCACCCTTCGGCTTTGCCATCATCATGGGCGGCATCGCTGTGGTGGTGCTGTGCCTTGGGTACCTGTTCCGCCGCGCACACTGGCTCTAATCGACGTCAGGAATCAGCGGACGGGCTGGGAAACTCGCGTTCGCTGACGATGTGCTCCGCCACACGGCGGAGCTTGAGGTTGTTGTCTTGGGAAAACCGCCGCAAGGTGTCGAATGCCGTGTCCGCATTGACGTGATACCGCTCCATGATGATGCCTTGGGCTTGACCAATAATCTTCCTGGCGTCGATTGCCTCGGCAAGCGTCTGCTCCTTCGTGGCGTTGTCGAGCGCAATTGCCGCATGCCTCGCGAAGATCATGGCGATCGCAACCTCGTCGTCGCCAAAGGCGCCCGGCTCCTCGGAGTACAGATTGAGCGCCCCATAGTTCCGATCGTGCGTGCGCAGCGGCACTCCCAGCGCACTGCGGATGCCCAGCTGGGAAACCGTCCACGCCCACTCGGGCCAGGGAGTCACCCCATCGGTGTCGTCTACGCGAAACAGTTCTGCCGTCTGTGAGGCTGCAAAGCAGGGGCCGTCGCCAAGTTCGCGCTGGATGTCGTCTGATTCCTCCACGCGAGCCGACGTTGCAGCGGCCGTCACGATGACGCCCCCTGTGCGTACCAGCACCCCCGCGTCGGCACAGCCAAGTGCGTCACGCGCGTATTCGGCGACCGAGGCGACCGTGCGGTCGGTGCCCGGCTCGGCATGGAAGTGCGCTGCGAACGCAGCAAACTTCTCTGCGAGTTGAAGGTCGTCTTCCGGCATCACTTGTCCCCTAATCCGAGCGGCACCTACAGCGGCCACGCCCAGTATGGCCCCTCCCGAGCAAAAAGATGTGCGGAGAACGAAGCGGCCTTGCTCACTGTGCGAATGCCGCTGGTTAAGAGCGCGCACAAGTGGGTATCTCTCGTATCACAACGAAGAGGAAGGATGGTGCGTGCAATGAGCACTGTTGAAGCAGAAACCGTAGTCAATGTTCCCGTGCGGGTTGCGTATGACCGCTGGACCCAATTCGAAGACTTCCCGGACTTCCTACCTGGGGTTGACCAAGTCACACAGAGAAGCG
The DNA here is from genome assembly GCA_964392875.1 of uncultured Demequinaceae bacterium. Taxonomy (GTDB): domain Bacteria; phylum Actinomycetota; class Actinomycetes; order Actinomycetales; family Demequinaceae; genus Demequina. The sequence goes on along the minus strand of CAYMRO010000055.1, from coordinate 1,182 downwards.
ACGACACCCTGCACTGGGTGGTCTCGCCAGCTGGCGTCACGCGCGAGGATGACGCCGTCATCACGGAGCAGACGCCTGACGAGGTCATCGCATGGAAAAGCACGGACGCGCCGTTCAATTCGGGGCGCGTCACATTCGAATCGAACGCGGATGAGACGACTCGAGTGACGCTCAAGCTCGAATGGGAGCCAGAGGGATTCGTGGAGAAAGCCGGCGCGGCCATGATGGTTGACGACGCATTCGCCAAGACCGATCTAGCGAAGTTCAAGGACTACGTGGAAGAGAACGCGCCCGTCGATGGCTGGCGCGGCGAGATTCCCGGCAACTCCTGACCGGTAGTAGATCCAGCGCCCGTTCGCCTGCTGCAGGCGGACGGGCGCTGTGCGTGTGGCTGGGCTCACCCACGGGCCACGTCGGTGTCGCCATGCGCCGCACCTACGGGCTTCGATTCCGGGGAGCCGCGCTGCCGCAGATAGATCGAGAACGCGATCATGCAGCCAACGGCAAGAAACTCGGATTGCCAGTTTTGGAGCGTGCGATTCCAGAAGTCGGCGCCCGTGACGTACTGCAGCCACGAAAACTCGGGCTCCCCATGAGCGGCCCGCTCGGCATTGAATGTCACACGGCCCGCGAGGGACTGGATGGTCCATGACGCAAGAAAGATGGCGGCCATGACGAGGAGCAAGGAGTTTGAGTACAGCGACGTTCGCCATCCGCCCACCCGGGCCAGTGTTGGCGAGGACGGTGTCGCGTGCGCGCCTACGAGCTCCTGCTTGTCGGTGCTCATCCCCTCGGCGCCCGGCTGCTTGGACTCCTGGCTGCCCCTCTGCACAAACCAAATAGTGGCGGCGATGAAGAGAAAGAACTGCAAGTATTCCGACTGCCAGTTCTCGGCGACATCCACCACGAACGCAGACGACGTCAGAAACTGCCCGTAGGTCACCAGCGCCTCACCGTGAACCGCCTGCTCGTTGTTGAATGCGTGCAGGCCAACCGCCGATTGCCCTCCGAGGGCGGCAACGAACAGGACGGCAAAGAAGATGCTGAGCGCGTGGGGCCGGAGTCGAGACATGGGTCACCGCCCCGTCAGTGCAACGGCAACCATGTAGAGCAGGCCCAAGCCCACTACGCCCAGCCACCAGCCGAACACGAATCTCATGATCGATACGTACCCAGCGACGC
>CAYMRO010000054.1:0-11166 GCA_964392875.1 uncultured Demequinaceae bacterium | reverse complement strand
GCCCTGGCACACGCCGTTTGGGCCGTCAAGGACGGCCTCGACACCTCTACCCGCGCTCAGGTGTACTTGGGGGGCCTCGCAGGGGGCGCGGCACTGATGATCGTCATTGGCGTACCGATCCTGCTGGCGATCGCCCGCGGTCACGCGGCTCCCGTGACGTTGGCTGTAGCGGCGAGCTCCGTTGCACTTGGGTCATGGCTCCTCGCGCTCATGAGCGCGGTGATCCCCATCTCCGTGCAGGTGCCGCTGATCGTTTGGCGCACCATCGAGTGGCTTCCGCCCATCATCACCGGCATTGCCGTCGGTTGGTGCGGCTGGCGAACCGTGAAGCGGACCGCAGCGTCGGTCCTTGCCGTGGTGATCATCTGGGTGGGGCCGGCGTTGGTAACAGCCGTCCAGTACGGACTGGGCTCGCGCATCTACTTGCAATTTCCGCGCGAACTCGTGGATGCGAGCAAGCAGATGTTCAGGATGGCGCTTGGGACTACGGGCCAGGGACCGCAAAGGATCGCCATCACCGTGGTGGTGGCGATCCTCGCGTGGTTTGTCTTTCGCGCCCGGTCTCAGGCGTCGCCGGCCAGCAATCCGTAGATCTCGCGGCGAGCGTTGGCGAGGATGTGTGTCGCCTTGTCGGCGGTGTCCCCACCCCTGCGGGTGGCAACCATGACCGCTTCACGCAGCTGGTGCACCTCGCGACGAATCGCCAAAGCCTGGTCAGCGCCCGCCTCCTGTGCAAACACGGCACCTGTCTCCGCGGTGTGCTCGCTGAGCCATGTGCGCCCTGAGTCCGTCACGGAGGCGGTCTTGCGTCCTTCTACGGCCTCAAAGGTGATGAGCCCCTCATCTTCCAGCGCCTGGAGCGTGGGATAGATTGAGCCTGGGCTCGGTGACCACATGCCGCCCGAGCGTTCCTCGATGGCACGCATGAGGTCGTAGCCGTGGCGGGGCTGCTCGGCGAGCAGCAGCAAAATTGCGCTGCGGACGTCGCCGCGAGGACGTCCTCCGCGAGGGCCTCGGCGTGGCCCGGGAGCAAAGCCCGGAGGGAACGGCGGGCCAAATCCGCCCCGCCGGCCGCGTGGGCCAAAACCCTGTGGTCCATAACCCTGCGGACCGAATCCCTGCGGGTCAAAGCCCTGCGTCTCGAAGTCCTGTGGGCCAAAGTCGTGGTGGCGGCGTGTGCCGCGATTGTTCATGTCTTTCATGGTGTCTCCTTTCGTCGACATACTCACGATATATCGCGTAACACTCGCCTGTCAACTCCTGCGTACTCGCCATCGGTCAAAACGTGCAGTAGCGCCGCGGGAAGCGAGACAAGTGGAACGAGAGTGGGCCGGGGCGCATTTAGGGTTGGGGCGTGCTGATCTTGCTCCCGCCTTCGGAAGGCAAGACCGCTCCCCCGTCCGGTGCCCCCGTTGACCTCGCGACGCTCAGTTCACCAGAGCTCACTGGTGCCCGACGCCGTGTAGGCCAAGCACTCATCCTCGCCTCTGGGCGTCGCAATGCCATGGCCGTCCTTGGCGCTGGTGCATCGCTCGCAGGCGAGGTGGCTCGCAACGCAACCCTGTGGGAGAACCCGGCGGCGGCGGCCGCGCGGGTGTACTCGGGAGTGCTCTATGACGCCGCTGGTGCCGCAACTTGGGACACGGAAGCACACCGGCGCGCTGCGGATCGCGTGCGCATCGTCTCTGGGCTGTGGGGACTCCTCACCCCTGCCGACGTCATACCTGCGTATCGGTTGAGCATGGGCACGTCACTTGGCCGCATCGGACCCCTCGCCGCGTTCTGGCGCGCGCAGCTCGCAAAGAGCCTGCCACAGGAGTCCGCGGATCACCTCATCGTGGACTGCCGCAGCAGCGACTACGCCGCGGTGTGGCGCGGCAACGGCGCAAACAAGCTCGCGGTGCGCGTTGAGCGCGAACTCAACGGCAAGCGTTCGGTGGTGAGCCATAACGCCAAGCACACCCGCGGGTTACTCACCGCGCGCCTCGTGGCAGCGCCCAAGCCAGCCCTGACGGCGGACGAGGTGGCGCACCATGCAACGCAAATACCAGGCATTACATCCGTAGAACTCCGCCATGGCGCCCTCACGCTCGTGACGGCCGCCTAACCCCGGCACCCAGCAAGCCTGCCCACGGTTCCACAACCCTCGTCACTCAGCCGCCGTGGGGTCGGCCGGGTCAGCATGGGGCTCGTCAGAACCGGGCTCATAGTTTTCAGGCTCCTGCGGCAGCTCCTCGAACCGCAGCACTGTGCCGCGCCCAACGAGTACCGCATTCGCCGCTTCCACAAAGCTCTGTGGGTCCGCGCCGTACAGCGGGACGCGCTCAATGGATCGCGTCCCATCGCTCAATGTGATCCTGGGGTCGGTCTTCCCGGGGAGCGCGGTGATAGGCGGCTGCACCACCACAATCTCGGCACCGGCCACCCATGTGACGGGCCTGCGCAGCACGATCTCCTGGATGGAGCGCGGCCACTCGATAGAGCCGGAGCCCATGTGTCTCAGCAAGACGCGCTTGTTCTTGATCACGTTGGCAACCGCGAGCACAGCAAGCGCGAACATGAGCCCCGCAAACACCCAGGCAACAACGGCGGCCCAGGCCCACGGCGAGTAGACGGCGGCAACAGCAAGCAGGAGCGTCATTGACAGCCGGTACGCAAGCCGCGACCACAGCACAAAACTGGGCTCCTTCAGGAGCACCGCGGGGCCCTTCCAAGCTGTCGACATGCTTGCGAGCCTACTAACTTCAGGACGTAGGCACGCCAAGAGCCAGCAAGTGGGCGTCCCACAGTTCGCCGTCCGGGGTCACACGCAGCTGCAACAAGGTCAGCGACGCGGGTGTTGGCCAGATGCGCGCAACGGTGGCCGGCGGGAATCCCATCGCGGCCGCCACCAGGGACTTGATCGCCACCGAGTGGGACACGATCGCGAGCGTGTCCGGCACGTCCTCTTGCGCACATGCGAGCGCGTGCGCGGCCGCGAGCTCGCGCACAAAGACGCCCATGCGGTCCACCACATCGGCAAGCGACTCGCCGCCAGGCGCCTGCACAACGCCGTCGTCCCAGAGCCGGATCAGGTCACCGTCGCGATCGATGGCCTCTTGCACTGAGAAGCCCTCCCACGCGCCAAAGTTCACCTCACGCGCGCGCTCGTCCACCTCAACCTTCAGGCCCAGCCGCCTGCCCAGCGCTCCAGCGGTGTCTTGCGCACGCTGCATGGGTGACGCGAGAACACGCGAAATTGGCGCGAGCGGTGCCCAGGTTTCGCGCCCAACCCGGTACGCAGCGTCGGCCGCCTTTGCCGCTTGTACGCGCCCAGCCGCGTTGAGCGGCGGCCCCACCGTGCCGCCACCAGAGAGCAGGTGCGCAACGGTCATGTCCGTGACGCCGTGGCGCACGAGCACCAGTGAGAGCGTGGAAACGAGCTCGCGGTACGCCATTTCGCGCGGAGACTTGGCGGGCGCGGTTGGCTTTGGCTCGGGGTCGTCGTATTCGGGCCCGACGCTGGGTCCAGTAGTCCCAAACCCGCGCACTATCTGGCGATCGTGGGTATCCATCGCCTCGTTCGCGAGCGCATCGGCCGCCTTGTTGTGCTCGCGCGGGATCCACTCAAAGGTCGCCTCGCGGCCGTCGATCAGTTCGCGTGCGCGCGCCGCGAGCACCTTCATCTGCGGGTGCTTGATCTGCCAGCGCCCACTCATCTGCTCCACCACAAGCTTGGAGTCCATGCGCACGTGAAGCGCGGCATCGGGCGCGATGGCGATGGCCGCCTCAAGCCCAGCGATGAGCCCGTTGTATTCGGCAACGTTGTTGGTTTCCACGCCCAGGTAGCCACCGCGTTCCGCGATCACGGCACCCGTAGCGTCCCGCACCACCGCGCCGTAGCCGGCCACCCCCGGATTGCCGCGGGAGCCGCCGTCCGCCTCAATGATGAGCCGGGGTGCCGTCACAGGCTCGCCCCGCGCACGAGGATGCGGCCACATTCCTCGCAGCGCACCACCTGCTCGGGGTCGGATGCCTCGATGGCGGCAAGATCGCCCGCGTTGAGCGTCATGTTGCAGCCCTGGCATTGGCCGCGCAGCAATGCCGCCGCGCCAATTCCGCCATGCGTTTCGCGAAGCTTGGCGTACAGGGAGAGCAGGCCCGCATCGAGGCCCTCCGCAGCCGCGGCGCGCTCCGCGACGATTTGCGCCAACTCCGCGTCGATCTCCGCGAACGCGGCATCTCGCAACACCTCGAGTTCCGCGATTTGGGCCGCGATCTCGCGGTATTGCGTCTCCGCAGCCGCAAGCTCGGTCTCCGCGGTCTCGAGGCGCTCCATCACCTCAAGCTCAACATCCTCGAGTTCGTTGACGCGGCGCATGAGCACTTCCAGCTCGCTGCTGAGCGCCTGCAGGTCTTTTGGTGTGCCTTGGCCGCTGTCGAGCCGCGCGTTGTCACGTGCGGCACGAGCCTTGACCGCGGCGACGTCGTCCTCGATCTTGGTCACTTCGCGCCGCACGTCGCCAACGGCCGCACCGCGCGCGGCACGCTCATCGGACAGGTCAATCACGCGCCCGGTGAGCTCGTCGAGCTGCGCAATGACGGGCAGCGTGGCACGCCGGTGAATCGCTTGTTGCGCGCGCAGGTCCGCTGCCTGGACGTCCAGGAGTTTCAATTGGTCAGCGGCGGGGGCGGTAGCCACGGGGGCCTCCTTAGGCTCTGCCGGTCCAGGGATCGGAGTTCAGCCTACTGACTGTGGCGGTGAGTCCTAGACCCTCGAGCTCGCGCGCCAGAGTGGCAAGCCACAAGGATTCCGATGCGGCGTGCGACACATTGATGAGAAACGGCCGCCCGTCACGCAGGGCCGCCGCCTCGCGCGCGTCAGAGGCCGGGTGGTGACGCAAGTCCGCGGTGACGTACACGTCAACGTCCGCGGCCACCGCGTCGGCGAGAAACCCATCCCCCGCCCCGCCAACCACGCCCACCTTCTCAACCACGGCGTCGGCCGGGCCCGCGAAGAGCACGCCGCCAGCCGTGGGAGGAAGCGCGGCGGCCACCACCGCAGCAAAATCGGCCAGCGGCTGGGGTGCGATGGTCCCTACCCTTCCCGTGCCCGACGCTGACACCAGCGGCCCCGTGACGTCCAGTCCCAGCGCGCTCGCCAGGGCGTCACTCACGCCATTCTTGGCGGAATCGGCAGGGGTGTGCGCGTTCGCGAGTGCAACGCCTGCCGTCGCGAGCGCGTGCACAACGGCGCCCTTGACGGTGTCCGCGGCCACCGAGGTGACGCCCCGCAGCATGAGCGGATGATGCGTGATGAGGAGCTGCGCCCCCGCCTCGATAGCCTCGTTGGCCACCGCGAGCAGCGGGTCAACCGCGAGGTGGACGTGCGTCACCGTGGCGGCGGGATCGCCAACCGTGAGGCCGTTAACGTCCCAGTCTTCCGCGAGCTCCGCAGGGTAGAGCCTGTCAAGCAGGGCCAGCACATCCGCAACAGTCGTCATGCCCCATTGCTCCCAGCGAGGAGCGCATCCCACGCGACGCCCCCGTTGCGGACTCGGCCCGCGTTGTCGAGTCGTTCCGCGTTGGATCCCGGCTTGCGCACCGCTTGCGCGTGGATCGACTCCGCGAATCGTGGGCTGAAGTCAAGGCGAGGCACCGCGTTCGTCACGTCAAGCAACAGCTCCGTGGGCCAGCGGTCCATCCCCACGCCAGCAACGTCGAGGCTCGTGGACACCTCAAGCAAGTGGCCTTCTACGTCCATCGCCGGATCAACTTCCACCCACATGTGACGCTCGATGACGTCCGCCACACGTTGCCTGCGGCCCGCATCCCAGCCCGCACCCGCGGCAAAGGTCCAGCCCACCGCTCCCCCTGCCCGCTCAAACGGCATCACGTGGGCGTCAAACGCCTCGGCCACGCCTAGATCGTGCAAAAGTGAGGCCACGTAGAGCAACTCTGCGTCGTATGCCAACCCCAAACTGTCGCCAAGCGTCCGCGCCCATACCCATGCACGCACCGAGTGGTTGAACACTGCCGGCGTAGCCCACTCCTTGGTGACCTCGCGCGCCAGTGCCGCCACGGGCGTTGGAGGTGCCAGCAACTTCTCAATAGCCGCCGCTGAAACGGAACTGACACCAGCGTCGGCCATCTATTCGCTCTCCTTGGACGTGTACTGCGCCTCCAGCAGGCGATCGATCTTGCGCTCCAACTCAACGAGGCGACGGTGGGCTTCCGAGTCGCGAGAAGCCTCGTCCTGCACCGCATCGTCCCTGGAATTTGCCACGAACCACGAGGCGATTGACGCAGTGATGATGGCAACGAGCGCCAAGCCAACCACCATGAGCACAATTCCCACCATGCGCCCGGCCACCGTCACCGGCACCACGTCCCCATAGCCCACCGTTGCAATAGTTGCGAAGGCCCACCACACGGAATCGCCAAGGCTCTCAATACTCGATCCCGGCTGGCCTCGCTCGGCGGCAAGGACGGCAACGGAGCACACCCACACCAGCAGCACGGCCGCGAGTACTACGGCGCGCGAGGTGCGCACCACAGCCTGCCCGGCGCGAAACCGAGCGTCGCCAATGATCGCGAGAATCTGCAACGGCGTGAATGCGGGCCACAACACGGCGAGCACATCCAAAGGGTGCGTCACAAGCCATCGGAGACGTTTGTTGGCGTAGGTCACCCGCACAATCAGGTCCACCACGAACACGAGCCAGATCGTGAACTGGGCCACGTAGAGCGTCACGCGCAACCCCATCGGCATGTCTTGCCACACCACGATGGCCGTGAACACCAAGAGAAAGATCACGGCTAGCACCGCCATGACCGGATCCGCACGGCGCGCATAGGCGCCCGCGCGCTCCGCGCGGACTTCCTCCACGGTACTCACGTGGGCCCTACCGGACTCGAACCGATGACACCTGCGGTGTAAACGCAGTGCTCTAACCAACTGAGCTAAGGGCCCGCGGACTATTGTGGCGGGTTTCTGCGCTGCGCGGGTACATGCCCATCAGGGCAGCGCCCCGCGGCGGCACCGCGGTGCGCGCGTCATGCCTAACAGATTGCCGTTTGACGCATGTTTCGCGTTGTGGGAGCGTTAGCCACCATCGCTGAGGAGGGCCCATGCACGCCGTGCACCGTTTGGTCGCAGTTTCCGCCGTCACTTCCGTTGCACTCTGGACCGTCGCCGTCGCTCCGGCCATGGCCGCGCCTCCCACGGGGCCGCAATCGGTGACCCTCACCGAAGGCGGCAATTGGGTGATCCCTGCCGACGCCACGAACATCAAAGTAGTGATTAAGGCGCCAGGCGCTGACTCGGTGGGCTTCGCCTCAAGCCTTGTGGGGCAGCCTGGCAATGGCGGGGTGGGCTACTACCTCCTCGATGACGCCGTCGCGGGCGAGACCCTCACCTACATTGCCGGTGTAGAAGGCGGCGGGGTGGAGCGACCGAACTACACGAATGCACGCGGTGGCCAAGGCGCGGCCATAGCCATCGCCGGAGACCTGCTTGCGGTCGCTGGGGGTGGTGGCGGTGGCGGGTACGCCTCGTGGAGCAATCTTGACGGCGACGAAGCCGTAGCCGCTGGCGGCGACGGTGGCGTCGCAGCCTCGCCCGGCGTGGCGGGGGGCGGCGATGGGACGCCCACCGATCCCCAGGATAGAGGCGCAGGACAGGGCGGACAGATCGCAAGCGGCGGCGCCGCGAGCAGCATCGCGAGCTACGCAGACCAGTCCGTCTACGGTGGGCTCGACGGCGGGGACACCTCGTCTGCGACAACCTCCGTCATCATGCTCGCCGAAGGTGGGTACGGTGGGCACGTCTGCGGGAGCGGTGGGGGCGGCTACACAGGGGGCGCTGGCGGGACGGCCGACACCTTTTACGACAATGCGGACCTTGTGTTGTCGTTTGGTTCAGCAGGCGGCGGATCAGGCTTCCTTGCTGATGACTCGCGCATCGCGTGGGACAGCGCGCACAGCCCGTCCACGAACGCAGGCAACGGCTCCATCACCGTGACGTACACGATGCCGTCCGCGCTCACAGTCTCAGCGACGCGCGTTGACGGCACGTATGGAGCCACTTACTCCGGCTTCCCCATCACAGCGACTGGCGGAACGGGCCCCTACACCTACGAGGTAACGGGCGGCAGCCTGCCAGCAGGGCTGTCCCTCAACGGCGGCACTGGCGAGATCTCCGGAACACCCAACACCGTTGGAGACTCCAGCGTCACAATCACGGTGACGGACTCGGCCTTGGGCGAGAAGCAGATCCAGCCCGTGACGGTCCCCTTCCAGATAGCGGCGGACCCCGCGGTTACGGCCCCGGCAAGCGCTACGGCCGGGGACACGATCACCATCTCCGGAACCGGCTTCGCGCCCGGCACGTACACCATCGAGCTCCATTCCGAGCCTGTCACGCTGGCAACCGTCACAGTTGACGCAAGCGCGAGTTTCAGTACGTCCGTCACGATCCCCCAGGCAACTCCTGAGGGTGCGCACTCTCTCGTGGTGGTGGCCGGGAGCGTTGCCTTCGCCGCTAGCGACATCACTGTGGCCGCCGCAGCACCAGTCGACGACGAAGACGACAGCGATGGCGCGGACGGCGAAACGGACGAACTCGCTCAGACCGGCCCGATGGACCAAGCGCCGCTGCTCGCAGGCATCGCGTTGGCCCTGCTGGCCGTTGGCTTTGGCGTCCGAGTAGCGGGTGTGCGCCGCTTCTAGCAACCCCCGGAAAGCCCAACCAATAGCATGAGGGCGTGACCGAGAACGAGCAGCGCGGCTGGAAACTAGTCGTCAGTCACGCGTGGTTCAAGCCGCTGCTCATCGTGGTGGTGAGCGTCCTTGTTGGCTGGCTCATTGTGCGCTTCGTGGGCAAGATCTCGTGGTCCGCCGTTGGCGACGCGATCAGATCCATCTCTCTCGCGGAGCTGCTCGCGCTCTTGGGACTGCTGCTGGTCCGCCAGGTGCTCAATGCCGTACCCATTCAGCGCTTCACTCCCGGACTGGGCGTTCCTCGCGCCGTGGTGAGCGATCTGAGCGCGAATCTGGCGGGCACCATCGCTCCGCCTCCAGGCGACGTTGTTGTGCGTGTGGCCCAGTTCCGCACGTGGGGCATCAATCCTGTTGACGGCATGGCTGGGGCCACCCTCAACATGCTCATTTTCTACGGCGCGCGCTTCGCGGCTCCCGCGATCGGCGCAGTGATCTTCTCGATCCACGCCTTCGACTCAGGCAAGGCCGTCACGGGCGCGCTCAGCCTCGCCATTGCTGTGGCAATCGTTGGGTTGCTGGTGGCCGTTCTGCGGTCCGACGCTGTGGCTGAGAAACTCGCTCGCCGCGCCGCCGCGGCGGGCAAGATGGTAGGGGCGGAGGTTGACGAAGAGCGCTGGATTCAGGCGGTGGTGGACTTCCGTCAGCGCATCGGCCGCACCTTGCAACGTGGTCTCGCGGTGGCGCTCGTGTTCATGGTGCTGGGCATCGTCGTTGATGCGCTGATCTTGCTCGCAGCGGTGCGATTTGTGGGGATTGGCGAGGACATTGCGCCCTGGCCGGTGGTGATTGGCGCCACCCTGCTTGCCTATCCCCTGACGATCCTGCCCGCATTCGGGCTTGGTGTCATGGACGCTGTGGTCATCGCCTCCGTCACGGAAGTGGCAGGACTCGAGTATGAGTCGGCACTAGTTGGCGCCACGGTGGTGTGGCGCGTGGTCACCCTGGGCGGCACTCTGGGACTGGGTGCGATTGCCATGGCGTGGTGGCGGGCCACAGCGCGCCGCGGTGACGTCTCAGCCGCTACAAACGCGTAAGCGCGCAACTAGCGATGGTGGTGAAGAGGCGCGAGTGCGCCGGCCCATTTGTGTAGCTCCACGAGCATGATGTTCACCGATCCCGCCGCGTGCTCCGGTGGGACGAACACGTCGTCGACGATGTGGGTTGCGATGAACGGAATCGACACCGACTGTTGCACCGCGTGCATGTTCACGTTGGACAGGAGCAGGCGCAGCATCTGAGTGGAGCGCAGCCCTCCGGAAACTCCGCCGTACGAAACTATGCCCGCTGGCTTGTACTTCCATTCCTGCGACAGGTATTGGATGGCATTGATGAGCGACGCGGGGGCAAAGAAGTCGTACTCAGGCGTGACGAACAGGAACGCGTCGGCGTCCGCCACTATCGCCGACCACCGCTTGGTGTGTTCGTGCACGTATTGCTGCTTGACGGGATGCTGCGGCTCGTCAAGCAAAGGCAAGCCAACGTCGGCCAAATCTACGAGCGTGACGTCAAAGTCGCCCTGCTCGCGCGCCGCGTCAAACACCCAATCGGCCACTTTTGGGCCCACGCGGCCCGTGCGCACCGAGCCGATGATGACCGTGAGCTTGAGAGCCATCAGCCGTCGCCAAGCAGCAGGAGCACCTCGCGGCGGTAGTCGTCAACGCTACGCGCTTGCCCCTTGGGATTCACCACGCTCCAGCGGACCACGCCGGCGGCGTCGATCAAGAACGTTCCGCGCGTGGCAAGACCCTCGTGCGGGTTGAACACGCCGAATTCACGGGACACCTCTCCGTGCGGCCAAAAGTCGCTGAGCAGCGGCGACCGGTACGAGTGGGTGTCCGCCCAGGCCTTCATCGTGTACATCGAGTCGCACGAGACGATCACCACCACAAGGTCCTCGCGCCCTTGCAGGTCAACGGCGTTACGCAGGTCTACCAGCTCGTTCGTGCATACGTCGCTGAACGCGAAGGGCACAAACACGAGTAGGACGGCGGTGCCGCGCTGCTCCGCGAGCGAGAACGCGCGGCCGTGCTGATCGGTCAGGGAGAACGCCGGGGCCAACCGGCCCTCGAGCGTATGCGTCACTTGGAGCGACCCTTTTCCACCAACTGTGTGACAGCCCAGCCTTCTCCGTACACGAAGGTTGAAGTGGCGTGCAGCCCGGCGAGCGATGCCGCCTCGCCCACCTCACGCGGCCCCACGTGCCCCGTCACGCCCGACTTTGGCGTGAGCAGCCACACGTACGCACCGTCGTCGAGCAGCGTCTGCACGTCCATGAGGAGATCTGCGAGATCGTCGTCGCCTTCTCGGTACCAGACGATGACGCCGTCGGTGACGTCGCCAAAGTCTTCGTCAACGAGCTCCTCGCCGGTAGCGGCTTCGATCGCTTCGCGGAAGCGATCATCGCAG
>CAYMRO010000053.1:770-11211 GCA_964392875.1 uncultured Demequinaceae bacterium | reverse complement strand
GGTGTGGCCGTCCGCTCCGTGAACAGCATCCACGAGCCCCTCTATGCCGTGCGTGTGCAGGGTGAGAGGGGTGGAGATCGCGAGTGCCGAGGAAGCGGTGAGGTACAGATCTTGCGCGTCCGTGGCAGCCGCCGTTGTGGTGGGCGCCGCGAGCGCCGCGACGCTGGCCGCCACGGCCATGAGCGCCGCAAGGGCAGCGGCCCTTGGCCAGCTCTTCCCACTCATGCCAAGAGAATAGCGAGAAATCTTCAGGTTTACGATTACTAGACTGGGCACCGTGACCGAGACCACGCCGAACCTTCGAACGGAGCCTGCGCAGCGTCGGGCCCATGAGCGGGTTGACTCGATCCTGGACGCCGCCGCCCAACTCGCCGACGCCCACGGCGTTGGCGCCGTCACCACAACCGGGGTGGCCGTCCGTGCGGACGTCTCCGTAGGCGGCCTCTACCGTTACTTCCCTGACGGTGACGCGATCTTCGCGGCCCTCGCCGCGCGCAATGCCGAGCGCTTTTGGCGGCTCGTAGCCGCGCGGGACTTGGGCCAATCGGGCCGCGCTTTCCTGGAGCACGTAATGGGGACGTACGTGGAGTTTGCGAGGTCGGAGCCTGGGTTTCGCGAGGTGCACTTTGGCGACATCGCGGCCGCGTCTACCAACATTGGGGACGCGCTGCTGACAACGATGGCCACCCGCGGTGGGCTGGCGATGAGCCCCGAACTCATGCTCGACGTGCAGATTGCTGTCACCATGTCAGCAGCGCTTATGAGGCTCGCGTTCACCGACCATCCCCAAGGCGATCAGGCAATTATCGACCGCACCATCGCCATGGTGTCGCTACTCTTTGCCCGCCACCTGCGGGACACGGTCGCTTAACCGTCGGTGGCGTCTGTGGTGCGGCGCCACCGGATGCCCGCATCGATGAATCCGTCGATGTCGCCGTCGAAGACCTTGTCCGTCTGGCTCGTCTCGTGCTCCGTGCGGAGGTCCTTCACCATTTGGTACGGGTGCAGCACGTAGGAGCGCATTTGGTCGCCCCACGAGGCTTTGATGTCACCGGCGAGTTCCTTCTTCTGCGCCGCCTCTTCCTCCTTCTTGAGGAGCAGCAGGCGGGATTGCAGCACTCGCATTGCGGCGGCGCGGTTTTGAATCTGGCTCTTCTCATCCTGCATGGACACCACCGTGCCCGTTGGCAAGTGAGTGAGGCGCACGGCGGAGTCGGTGGTGTTGACGGATTGCCCGCCCGGCCCCGAGGAGCGGAACACGTCCACCTTGATCTCGGACTCCGGAATATCGATGTGGTCCGTCTGTTCGATGAGCGGGATGACCTCCACCGCGGCAAAGCTGGTTTGGCGGCGCCCTTGGTTGTCAAAGGGGCTGATGCGCACCAGGCGGTGCGTTCCGGCCTCAACGGACAGCGTCCCAAAGGCGTATGGCGCGTTGATCTCGAACGTCGCGGACTTGAGCCCCGCCTCCTCCGCGTACGAGGTATCCAGGACCTTCGCGTCGTACCCATGCCGCTCCGCCCAGCGCAAGTACATGCGCAGCAGCATCGCGGCAAAGTCGGCAGCGTCAACGCCACCAGCACCGGAGCGAATGGTCACCACGGCGTTCCGCTCGTCCCACTCCCCTGTCATGAGCGTGCGGATCTCCAGCGCGGCGAGGTCCTTGCGCAGAGACGCGAGCTCGGCATCCGCCTCCGCGAGTGTCTCTGCGTCGTCGCCCTCCTCGGCCATGGCAACGAGCACCTCGAGGTCGTCGAGCCGCGAAGACAGGCTCGCCAGCCGCTCCAATTCGCTGTTGGCAAGGCTCAGCGCGCTCGTGACGGCTTGCGCGTTCTCCTGGTCATCCCACAGATTTGGGGCCGACGCTTGGGTCTCCAAAGCGGCAACGCGCGCCTTGAGCGCGGCGGGGTCGCTTACCGCTTCGATCTGTTCGAAGGTTGCGCGGGCAGCCGCGATCTCTGCTGGGAAGTCGGTGGCCACAACAGACAACTCTACCTGCGGCACGCCGGGCACCGCCGCGACCGTGGCCATAGGCTGAGCGACGTGACTGCCGAAGTGAGCCCTGGTCCCACTCCGCGCACGCTCGCACGCCAGGTTGCCCCCGCCCTCATCATTGGCGTACTGGCTGGCCTGCTCATGGCGGCTGTGAACTGGATTGCGGGCCGCCTTCAGGACGTGCTGTGGGAGTCGCTGCCCAGCACACTCGGCATGGCCGCGGACGGCACCTTTTGGATCATCGCCGTGTTGACCGCTACGGGACTCGCGGTGGGTGTCACGGTGTGGCTCGCCCCTGGCCACGGCGGAGCGGATCCCGCCACCACTGAGCTCGTGTCCGTGCCGCTCAAACTGGTGGCGCTGCCCGGAGTTGCCATTGCCCTTGTCATTGGACTTGCGGGCGGGGTGAGTCTGGGGCCGGAAAACCCCATCATCGCCATCGCCGTTGGCCTATCCGTGTGGATGGCGGCGAGGTGGCTGCCTGGCACACCCACGCAGTCCGTGGTGATCGTGGCCACGGCGGGCATCTTGGGCGCGATGTTCGGATCTCCGGTGGCCGCGGCACTTCTTCTCACCGAGATGCTTGCGGAGTTCCGCGCGCCGGGCGCCATGTGGGACAAGCTCTTCGCCCCCCTCGTTGCGGCGGGCACGGGTTCCATCGTGACCATTCTCATCGGCGAAGGCATGACGCTGCCCACGTTGCCCGGGTACTCCGTTGGCGCGCCCATTGACGTGGTCTCCGCGATGGTCATCGCGGCGATTGCGGCGGCGCTCGGGATACTCACGGCGCTCTGCCTCGATCCCCTGCATCGCCTCCTCCACGCACTTCGCCACCCGGTTATCTACCTGGGCATCGGCGGTTTGGTGCTGGGTGTGCTGGGCGCCATCGGCGGCACCGTGACTCTCTTCAAGGGCGCCGATGAGTCCGCCCAGCTTGTGCGAGACGCCCCTGATATGAGCGTGGGACAGCTGACCTTGGTCACGGTCATCAAGATCGCCGCCCTCCTTGTGGCCGCAGCTGCGAGTTTTCGCGGTGGCCGCATCTTCCCTTCGATGTTCATTGGCGTTGCGCTCGGGTTGCTGATCAACGCGATCGTGCCTGCGGTGCCCGTCACTCTCGCAGTGGCGTGCGCCGTCATGGGCTACGTGCTCGCGGTCTCCCGCAGCGGCTGGCTCTCGCTGTTCATCGCCGTGGCTGTGGTGGGTTCGCCAGCCGTGCTGGGCATCCTGTGTCTTGCGATCTTGCCGGCTTGGGTCATAGTGACCCGCGCTCGCGCCATGATCGCCAAGCCGGAACCCCACGCTTCCGGAACCTAGGTACGGGACCCGGCACCAGCGTCGGGCACATGACACGCGGCCTCGCCACCCAAGAGGGCAGCGAAGCCGCGTGCGGGAGGAGGAACACTTAAGGCTTGGCGGCCTTACGCGCCCTGGTCTTTGGTGAGACCTCCTTGGTGACGCCAGCGCGGACGGCCTCGAAGGAGGTGCCGTAGTACGCGGCCTCCATCATGGTCTTCATGTCGTCCAGCATGGGCAGTCGCGGATTGGCGGGTGCGCACTGGTCCTCGTATGCGTTCATGGCGAGAGTGTCGAGGCTCGAGATGAAGTCCGCCTCGTCAATGCCAATCTCGCGGAACGAGCCCTCGATGCCCACTTTGGCGCGCAGGTCCTCCACCGCGACGGCATAGGCCTCCACGGCCTCCTCCGGGGTGGAACACGGAAGCCCGAGGACCTTGGCGATCTCCTGGAACCGCTCGGGAGCAACGTAGCTCTCTTGCTTGGGCCAGGAGGTTGGCTTGGTTGGCACCTTGCCGTTGTAGCGGATCACGTGCGGCAAGTAGACGGCGTTGGTGCGCCCATGCGCCACGTGGAAGGTAGAGCCGGTCACGTGGCTCATCGCGTGGACCAGGCCCAGGAACGCATTGCCGAACGCCATGCCCGCAATGGTCGCGGCGTTGTGCATCTTCTCGCGCGCCTTGACCGCACCACCGCCTTCGCTCACGGACTCCACGATGTTCTCGAATACCAGGCGAATCGCCTGCAGCGCGAGCCCGTCAGTGAAGTCGTTGGCGTAGACGGAGACGTACGCCTCGGTAGCGTGCGTGAGGGCGTCCATTCCGGAATCGGCTGCCACGCGCGCCGGCATGCTCGCCGTGAGGACCGGGTCAACGATCGCCACGGTTGGGGTCAGCGCGTAGTCGGCGAGCGGGTACTTGCGGCCCGTCTCCGGATCCGTGATGACGGCGAACGGAGTGACCTCCGCGCCCGTACCGGACGTGGTGGGGATGCACACGAGCTTGGCGAGTTCACCCAGCTTGGGGAACGTGAACGCGCGCTTGCGGACGTCAAAGAACTTCTCCTTGAGGTCGCTGAAGTTGACCTCCGGGTGCTCGTAGAGCAGCCACATCACTTTTGCGGCGTCCATGGGCGAGCCGCCACCCACCGCAATGAGGGTGTCTGGCTTGAAGGCGCGCAGGATCTCGGCGCCGTCCTTGACGGTCTTGATGCTCGGCTCCGGCTCAACGTTGTCGATGATCTGCAGCGACACGTTGTTGGCGCGGCGACGCAGCACATCAATGACCTTGTCCACTATGCCTATGCGCGTCATGGTGGCGTCAGTGATGATCGTGACTCGCTCCACGTCATCCATGTCTCGCAGATACTGGATGGCGTTGGGTTCAAAGTATGTCTTCGCGGGGACCTTGAACCACTGCATGTTGTTGTTCCTCCGGCCAATTCGCTTGACGTTGATGAGGTTCACTGCGGTCACGTTGTTGCTCACCGAGTTGTGGCCGTAAGAGCCGCAGCCCAGGGTGAGCGAGGGCAGGAACGCGTTGTAGATGTCGCCGATGCCGCCGTGACTTGAGGGCGAGTTCACGATCACGCGGATGGCCTTGACACGCCTACCGAACTCACGGATCAGTTCTTCGTCCGTAGCGTGAATTGCAGCCGAGTGGCCGAGCCCGTGAAACTCCACCATCTGCTCCGCGAACACGAGTCCATGCTCCGTGCTCTCCGCCCTCAGTACGGCGAGCACGGGGCACAGCTTCTCGCGCGTGAGCGGCTCAAGTTCTCCAACCTCGGAGACCTCCACCAAGATGATCGAGGTCTCGTCCGGAACGGTGAAGCCGGCCTGCTCGGCAATCCACTGCGGCGACTTACCAACCACCGTGGGGTTGAGCTTGGCGCCACTGCAGTTGGTTCCCTGCGCGGTAACTCCAAAGATGAATTCCTCCAGCTTTGCCTTCTGGTCCGTGGTGGCGCGGTAGGCGTGGAGGCGATCGAACTCGCCAAGCGCGGCGTCATAGATCTCCGCGTCGATGATGACGGCCTGCTCGGAGGCACACACCATGCCGTTGTCGAAGGCCTTGGAGACCACGATGTCGTTGACGGCACGCTTGAGCTTGGCGCTCTTGTGGATGTATGCGGGCACGTTGCCGGCGCCAACGCCCAGCGCGGGCTTGCCGCAGCTGTATGCCGCCTTGACCATCGCGTTGCCGCCCGTGGCGAGGATGAGCGCAACTCCCGGATGGTTCATGAGTTCGCTCGTGGCCTCGAGCGACGGCACTTCCACCCACTGGATGCAGTCCTCAGGCGCTCCGGCCGCTACGGCCGCGTCACGAACCACTTTTGCTGCCGCGACTGACGACTGCTGCGCGCTGGGGTGGAAGCCAAAGATGATGGGGTTGCGAGTCTTGAGTGCGATGAGCGCCTTGAAGATCGCGGTTGACGTGGGGTTGGTGACGGGAGTGATGCCAGCGACCACACCCACGGGCTCGGCGATCTCGGTGATGCCCAGCAAAGGATCCTCGTTGATGATGCCAACCGTCTTCATGGGACCCATGGAGTGGGTCACGTGCTCGCACGCAAAGATGTTCTTGACGGCCTTGTCTTCAAACACGCCACGTCCTGTCTCCGCAACGGCGAGCTGCGCGAGCACGCCGTGCTGGTTGAGGGCCGCCACGGATGCCTTCTTGACGATGAGGTTGACATCGTCTTGTGTGAACGCGTCGTAGGCCTTGAGCGCCACGAGCGCCTTGCTGACCAGGGAATCGATCGCTTGGGCCACCGTGGTGGTCTCGCGTCCGGTCTGCTCCGGGGTGGTGGTGGTCATGATGTTCTCTCCTCCGCTTGCGTCTATATCGACGGTACGGCGGTGAGCGGCGGTTCTCGCCGGTCAAAAGTCCCAGGGACCTTTGGCCCGGCAAGCGCAGATGAGCGGGGCTAGTTAGGCCGCGTACTCCTTGAGAGCAGCGAGAATCTGACCCAAGCCCTTCTTGGCGTCCGCAAAGAGCATGCCGGTCTTGGGGTCGGTGTACAGCTCGTTGTCGAGCCCCGCATACCCGTGCCCCATGGAGCGCTTGATGACGACGATTGACCGCGCCTTGTCCACGTCCAGAATCGGCATGCCGCTGATCGCGTTGCCGGGCCGCCGCGCGGCCGGGTTGGTGACGTCATTCGCGCCCACAACCAAAGCCACATCGCACGTGGGGAACTCGGGGTTGACGTCGTCCATCTCGGCGAGCTGCGTGTACGGGACGTCGGCTTCCGCGAGGAGCACGTTCATGTGTCCGGGCATGCGTCCGGCAACCGGATGAATCGCGTAGAACACCGTGATGCCGCGCGCGGCGAGCGCCTTGCCCAGCTCCCCTGCCTCGCGCTGAGCTTGCGCCGCAGCAAGGCCGTAACCAGGGATGATGATCACTTTCGAGGCATACGCGAGGCGTAGCGCAACGTCGTCGGCGTCAGTTCTGCGCACTTCGCCGCCCGACGCCGTGGCTGGGTCCACTGGACCGTCACCAGTGCCGAACCCGCCAATCATGATCGACAGCACGGACCGGTTCATGGCGTCGGCCATGAGCTTGGTGAGGATGGTGCCCGATGCCCCAACGAGGCCACCCGCAACAATCAGGATGTCGCTGCCAACCACGAAGCCGGACATTGCCACCGCGAGGCCCGTGAACGCGTTGAGCAGTGACACCACTACTGGCATGTCCGCGCCACCGATTGGCAGCACCATGAGCACCCCAAAGGCGAGCGCGCCAAGAGTCAGCACCACCATTGGCAGCACGCCGGGTGCGGCGATGAGCCAGGCCGCGCCAAACAGTGCTGCGGCGGCACTCACGAACGTCAGTAGGCGCGAGCCAGCAAACGCAATGGGTGCGCCGGAGACCCAGCCTTGCAACTTGCCAGCGGCAATGAGTGACCCGGAGAACGTGATGGAACCAATCAACAGATCCAGGCCAACGAAGATCACCACCGACGCCGGGATCGCTGCATGGTCGCTGCCGTTGAGATCCATGACCTCAAACCACCGCAGGAGCTCGGGGAACGCAATGAGCGCGGCCGCGCCGCCGCCCACCGCGTTGAACAGTGAGACCAACTGTGGCATCGCCGTCATCGTTACGCGCCGCGCCCCAACCGCACCCACCACGGAGCCAAGCGCGGTGCCCGCTAACAGCACGGCCCAGCCTGCGGTGGTCACCGCGAACGCGTCGTCGAAGGCCACGAGCGCAACGGTCGCAAGAATGGCCAACGCCATGCCACCCGCGCTCAGCAGGTTCCCTTTGCGTGCGGTGGCCGGGGAGCGCATCATGTGCAGGCCAATAACAAAAGTCGCGGCCGATATCAGATAGATGAGGCCAACAACGGTCTGCAGGGCGGTCACTCGGCCGCCTCCCGCGGTGCGTTGGGCGATACGTCTGGAGGCCCGTCTTCGCGCGGTTTGGCGCGGAACATCCCCAGCATGCGGTCGGTGACCACGTAGCCACCAACCACGTTCATCGCGGCAAAAGCCGCGGCCACGAACGCGAGCACGTAGCCCAACGGCGTGTGCACTAGGCCAGCGATGAGAATCGCGCCAACAAGCACCACGCCATGGATGGAGTTGGCTCCGGACATCATGGGCGTGTGCAGCGTGGCGGGGATCTTGGAGATCACCTCAAAGCCAACGAGCAGCGACAGCACAAAGAGGCCAAGGTCGGCCATCAGTTCCTGGGTCATGGCATCACCAGCATTCTCGAGATGACTTCGTCGGCAAGATCGATCTTCAGTTCGCCGTCCGTGACCAGCGCACCAATAACAGCCGCGATGTTGCGCGCGTAGGCGTCTGAGGCGGCCGGTGCCATCTGCTGCGGCAAGTCTCCAGCGGCGATGAGCGTGACGCCGTTTGCCGTGAGGTCCCACGTGTCGAGCCCCACCCCGGCAACGTTCCCGCCGAGCGGCCCGGCGGCGAGGTCCACAATCACGCTGCCGCGGCGCATGGCCGCCACGGTGTCCGCGTCCACGAGCTCCGGTGGCTTGCGCCCGGGCACCTTCGCGGTGGTGATGACGATGTCGAAGCTGGCGATGGCTGCGGCCAACTCTGCACGCTGAACCGCCGACTCCTCAGCGGTGAGTTCGCGCGCATAGCCGCCGTCCCCCACCGCGCTGACGCTAGTGGCGAGGAACGCCGCGCCAAGCGACGTCACCTCCTCGCGGGCGGCGGGCCGGACGTCATACCCGGTCACCCTGGCACCAAGGCGCCGCGCCGTGGCGATGGCTTGCAATCCGGCCACGCCTGCACCAAGTACCAGCACCGTTGCCGGTTTAGCCGTCCCCGCGGCGGTGACCATCATGGGGAAGTAGCGGCCGTACGCGGACGCCGCCACGATCGCCGCGCGATACCCGGAGAGGCTCGCCTGCGAACTCAGCGCGTCCATGCTCTGCGCGCGGCTCAACTGGCGCGGCAAGCGGTCAAGGGAGATGACGTGCACGCCCTTGGCACCCAGTTTCTCGAGCACTTCGGGTTCTCGCCACGTGTCTAACAAGCCCACCAGCGCCTGGCCGGGCGTGAGCGCTTTGGTTGCCGCAGCGTCGGGCCGGCCTACGCCGACCACCACCTGGCAGCCAAGCGTCACCTTGCGCGTGGCGACGGTAGCGCCCACGGATACGTAGTCCGCGTCAGGGAAGCCCGCGCGTTCACCCGCGCCCTTCTCGATAGTGACCTCGAGCCCGTCGCGGACCAACGTGGCAACCACCGCCGGGGTGAGGGCAACGCGCGTTTCAGACGCGGCCTCTTTGAGGGCGCCAACAGTGACAGGCATCCGGGCTCCTTACCTCACTCGGAGACTATCGTTCTGGACGCGTCACCTCTTGCACCGTGACTTTTGGCCCGTGTCGCGCGAGCCGGCAACGCTTAAGGCCCTACACGAACCAGCTTCTTGTTGACGAACTCGTCCGCGGCAAGCAGCCCCATCTCACGCGAGGTGCCGGAACGCTTCACGCCGCCAAAGGGCAGTTCGGGGCTGTCCGCGAGCACGATGTTGACGTAGACCATGCCCGCGTCAATGCCGTTGGCCACGCGCTCGGCCTGCGCCTCGTCGGTGGTGTAGACGTACGAGCCCAAGCCATACCCCGTGTCGTTCGCGAGCGCCACGGCCTCGTCCTCGGAGGCCACGCGATAGATCGATGACGCGGGCCCAAAGAGCTCCTCGCGATAGATGTCGTTCTCCGGGGTCACGCCCGTCAGCACGGTGGGAGTGAAGAACGAGCCCTCGCGCGTGCCGCCCGTGACGAGAGTGGCGCCTTGCGCAACGGCGCGCTTGACCTGGTCCTCGAGCCGCTCGGCCGCGGCGAGCGAGGAAAGCGGGCCAACCGTGGTGTCCTCGGCGAACCCATCGCCCACCACTTGCTCCTGCATCGCCGAAGTGAACTTCTCCACGAACTCGTCGTAGAGCGAGTCGATCACGATGAAGCGCTTGGGTGCATTGCAGCTCTGCCCAGAGTTGTCCAGGCGCGCCTCGGCGGCGGCTTCCACCACTGCATCTAGGTCATCGGTGGAAAGCAGAATGAACGGGTCCGAGCCACCCATTTCCAGGGCGACCTTCTTGAGGTTGGCTCCGGCGACTGCGGCAACCGCCGCGCCAGCACGCTCGGATCCCGTCACCGAAACACCCGCCACACGCGGGTCCTCGATGATCGCCTTTGCCTGCTCGTTGGTGGCGTACACGTTGACGAAAGCGCCCTCTGGGAAGCCCGCGTCGCGGAACATCTGCTCCATCGCCGCGGAGGATTCTGGGCACTGCGGCGCGTGCTTGAGGATGATGGTGTTGCCCAGCACAAGGTTGGGTGCCGCAAAGCGTGCTACCTGGTAATACGGGAAATTCCACGGCATGATCCCCAAGAGCGGGCCAATGGGCGCGCGCCTGATCACTGCCGTCCCCTCCCCCAGAATCTCAAAGGGCTGGTCTGCGGTGATGGTCTCAAAGTTGTCCGCGTAGTACTCGATGATGTCCGCGGCAAAGTCCACCTCGCCCTCCGCGTGGGACAGCGGCTTGCCCATTTCGCGCACCACGATTGCGGCGAGGGCGTCCCGCCGCTCGCGGTGCAGCTCGGCAACCTTTCGCACCAGCGCGGCCCGTTCAGCGGCCGACGTTGTGCGCCCCCACGTGAGGTACGCCGAGTT
>CAYMRO010000053.1:0-760 GCA_964392875.1 uncultured Demequinaceae bacterium | reverse complement strand
TGGCAGCGGCGATGGCTTGGGCGATCTCGGCGTTGGTCGCGGTGCGATACGTGGCAAGCGTCTCGCCCGTGGCGGGGTTGACGACGGCGTAGTCACTCATGGCGGTTTCCTTAGCTTCAGGTGGGAATGAGCGTGTACTTGGTGGACAGGTATTCGTGGATGCCTTCGAGCCCGCCTTCGCGGCCAAGCCCGGAAAGTTTCACTCCCCCAAACGGTGCCGCGGCGTTGGAGACCACCCCAACATTGAGGCCCATCATGCCGGTCTCCATGCGGTCAATCATGCGGTGGCCGCGCGCAAGGTCCCTGGTAAAGACGTAAGAGACGAGTCCGTACTCGGTGTCGTTGGCGAGCGCCACGGCCTCGTCTTCGGTCTCGAAGGTCGCGATGGCGAGCACCGGCCCAAAGATCTCGGTGGTGAGAATGTCGCTGCCGGGCTGCACGTTGGCAACCACGGTTGGCGCGTAGAACGTGCCGGGGCCATCCAGCGCCTCGCCGCCTGTGAGGACGCGCGCGCCCTTAGCCACAGCGTCGGCCACAAGGGCGGCACTGGTCTCAACTGCACGCGAGTCGATAAGTGGGCCAATGCTCACGCCGTCTTCCGTGCCGCGCCCCACCTTCATGGCGGTGACGCGCTCGGTGACGCGGCGCGCAAACTCGTCGGCAACCGACTCGTGAACAATGAAGCGGTTGGCCGCCGTGCACGCTTGGCCGATGTTCCGGAACTTCGCGATGAGCGCGCCGTCCACGGCCGCGTCAAGAT
>CAYMRO010000052.1:0-11262 GCA_964392875.1 uncultured Demequinaceae bacterium | reverse complement strand
GTCGCATTGCGTCGCATGGCGGGTTACCCGAGCGGCCAAAGGGGGCTGACTGTAAATCAGCTGCGAGAGCTACGGGGGTTCGAATCCCTCACCCGCCACGTTCAAGGCCCGACATCGTCGGGCCTTTTGCGTTTCTCCCAGCCGTTCTCACGCGATTTCTCGCGCGATTTCTCGCGTAGGTTCCGCGACCCGGCCCGACGCTCCGCTTGGCGTTGCGTATCCCCTTGCCTGACGCTGCGCTTGGCTGTGCGTACCGCCTTGCCTGACGCTGCGCTTGGCTGTGCGTACCGCCTTGCCCAACGCTGCAGTTGGGTTTGCGTCAAACTCCCAGCCCGCGTATCCCTCCTGGGCGTGAATTTTCACCGTCCAGGGGGATGGATTGGAGCAACGTCCCTCTGGGCCGCGAGAGTGCGCGGGCGCGGGGTCCAGATGCGCGGGGCGAGGAGATGCGTGGTCTGGGGGGGGGTGCTAGGCGGATCGTGTGCGCTGGGAGGACACGGGGACGGTCAACGCACGGATTTCCGGCCCTGCGTCCTCACAGCGCGAGATGCGGGGTGCGAGGTGCGCGGCGCGCCACCCCCGCCTCCAACCCCACCCAGTCAGTGCCCTCCCATGAAGGGCGACATTGCGCGCGCCAGCACGCTCTCGTGGCGCGTGATCCGCTCCTCAGTGTCCGCGAGTGTCATGGCGGTCAGCCCGGCGTTGACGGCGAGCCACCGGAGCGGCTCGGGCTCCCACTTGCGCGAGTTGTGCCCCACCCACGGCAAGGTAGTCAGCGGCGAATCGAGCCCCAAGATCAGATCGCGAAGCGTGCGCCCCGCAAGGTTTGTGGTGGTGACGCCGTCGCCAACGTAGCCACCAGCCCACGCCATCCCGGACTCCGCATCCAACCCCACCGAAGCATGCCAATCCCTGGTAATCCCCAAGTTGCCGCCCCAGCGATGGGTGATCTCTGCGTCGGCCAGTATGGGGAAGAGCGAAACTAGTTCACGATGCAGCGACCTATGAACGCGATCGTGGACGTCGTACTCGGGCTTGATGCGCGAGCCAAAGTGGTACGGCGCCCCGCGACCGCCGAACACCATGCGATCGTCGGCTGTGCGCTGCCCGTAGATGATGAGGTGCCGAAAGTCGCTGAAGGTCTCGCGCCGCGCGAGCCCAATCTGGTCCCACACACTCGCGGAAAGAGGCGCGGTGGCGACGATGAGCGAATACACGGGCGCCACCGAACGGCGTTGTCCCTCGAGCGTGGCGGTGTAGCCCTCCGTGGCACGCACCACAAAGTCCGCGGCGACGGTGCCGTTGGGCGTGGTCACCACGTGTGGCGCAATCGCCAGCGCCGGCGTCTGCTCGTAGATCGCCACGCCGCGCGCCTTGACCACAGCTGCGAGTCCGCGCGCGAGCTTCGCGGGATGGATTGCCGCACAATCCGGCGTGTACATCCCGCCTAGCGTTCCCGCAGCATTGAGCCGCGCGCGGGCTGCCTCGGCGTCGAGCAGCACATGCTCCGTGAGCCCCCACGCGTGCGCCTCCGCAATGGTGGCTTGCGCGCGCGCCAGTTGCGTGG
Source organism: uncultured Demequinaceae bacterium (assembly GCA_964392875.1). Lineage (GTDB taxonomy): Bacteria > Actinomycetota > Actinomycetes > Actinomycetales > Demequinaceae > Demequina. Next base: position 9,695 of record CAYMRO010000052.1, on the reverse strand, counting down.
CCGTGCGCGCGAGCGTCACCGTGCCGCCCTTGGCCAACCCCGCATCGATTCCCTCGGCGGCCGCAACACGTATCAGTTCATCGATCGACGCTTGCATCGCCGCATGCTGCGCGAGCGCGCCTTCGCGGCCGCCCTGCTTGGCGAGAGTTTCCAGCGAGCTGGGGAACAGCGCTGACGCCCAACCCCCATTACGGCCCGACGCTCCAAAGCCTGCGATGTCCCGTTCCACTATGGCGATGCGCAGGTCTGGGCGGGATTCGCTCAGGTAATACGCCGTCCATAGCCCCGTGAATCCCGCTCCCACGATGGCCACGTCAACCGAAATATCGCCGCCCAATGGTGGGCCCGGCTGGAGCGAGTCGCCGCACGTCTCAAGCCAAAGCGAAAGGCGCCCGTAGGCGTCGGCGGGTTGCTGGGTCACGGGGTCAGTGTCGGGCTCCACGCGGCCCCGCGTCAACGCGGCCAGGAGTGTGGGAACCGGATAAGTGCGTCGTGCGTCGCCCCCGGTAACGAATAGATATTAATCCGCAAGATTGTCGCGCCAGCGGTTGGCGACGGGCGAAAGTGGTGCCAGTATCTGTTCATCACCCCGTAATCGCGGGTCGCACGATGAGCCCAGCAACGGCGCTGTCGCTCGAACGTACATGGAGGTCCTTGTGGAAGAGCTTTCGCCAGAGGAAACGCCCAAGAAGGGTCTTTCTCGTAGAGGTTTCATCATTGGGGGCGCCGTAGCCGCGGCGGGAATCGGGGCCTTCGCATTGGCGAGCAAGGGCGGGGGCGGCAGCAACACGGCTGATTGCATCACTACGGACCTTTCCAGCACCGAGGCAAAGCTTGCCGTGTCCAACTGGCCCGAATACATCGACGTTGACGATGGCGACTACGTCTCGACCCTCACCCAATTCCAGAATTCAACGGGAATCCAGGTGGCCTACACGGCCGACATCAACGACAACAGCGAGTTCTTCGCTAAGGTCCGCAACCAGCTGGGAGCGTGTCAGCCAACAGGCCGTGACCTGTTTATGCTCACCGACTGGATGGCCGCCCGCATGATTGACGCCGGATGGATCCAGAAGCTGGACAAGGCGAACGTGCCCAACGTCGACAAGAACCTTCTGTCGTCGTTGCGCGGCGTTGGCTGGGACCCAAACCGCGACTATTCGGCGCCATGGCAGGCCGGATTCACCGGCATCGCGTACAACAAGTCCTTGGTCGGTGAGGTGCGGACCATGGATGAACTCCTCACGAGAGCGGACCTGAAGGGCCGCGTGACGATGCTGACAGAGATGCGCGACACCATGGGCCTGTTGATGTTGTCCGATGGCGCGGACCCGTCTAACTTCAGCGACGATGACTGGAACAAGGCAACCGAGAAGCTCTCCAAGGCACGCGCGGACGGGCAGATTCGCTCCTTCACGGGCAACGAATACATCACGGATCTGGCCGCTGGAAACATCGCGGCCTGCGTGGCTTGGTCGGGCGACGTCGCCGCTGCCGATGACGAAAACCTCGTATTCCTGCCGCCGGACGACGGCATGATGGTCTGGGCCGACAACATGCTCGTGCCCGTGCAAGGCATGCACAAGGCGAACGCCGAGAAGTGGATCAACTGGTACTACGACCCGAAGATCGCGGCTCAACTCGCTGCCTACGTCTGGTACGTATGCCCCGTCGACGGCGCTCAGAAGGAGATGGAGAGCATCGACCCCACGCTTGTTGACAACCCCCTGATCTTCCCCACGCCCGAGTACCTGGCGCAGACCCATGCGTTCATGGCACTGAGCGAGGAACAAGCGTCCAAGTACGAGAAAGACTTCGCGAATGTCACTGGCTGATCAGCCACGCCGCGACCTGCGGCTGACAGGTCTGACGAAGCGCTATCCCAACGGATTCGTTGCAGTTAAATCTTTGGACTTGGTGATCCCGCAGGGCTCATTCTTCGCACTACTTGGCCCTTCAGGGTGTGGCAAGACCACTACGTTGCGCATGGTCGCGGGACTCGAGGATCCAACTGCTGGCCAGATTCATATTGGCGATCAGGACATCACCCATGAACGGCCTTATCGCCGTCCGGTCAACACGGTATTTCAGAATTACGCACTCTTTCCGCACCTCACGATCTCGGAGAACGTGGCCTTCGGCCCCAATCGGCGTGGAGTCAATGACGTCGAGAAGCTGGTCAAGGAAACCCTGGAGCTAACTGAACTGACCGAGCAGTCCGGCAAGAAGCCCGCACAGTTGTCAGGCGGCCAGCAACAGCGCGTCGCTCTCGCGCGCGCCTTGATCAACCGACCTGAGGTCCTTCTGCTGGATGAGCCGCTCGGCGCACTTGACCTCAAGTTGCGTCGCGCTATGCAGATGGAGCTCAAGCAGATACAGGACGAGGTTGGCATCACCTTTGTGCACGTCACGCACGACCAGGAGGAGGCCATGACGATGGCCGACACGGTAGCCGTGATGAATGCCGGTGTCATCGAACAAATGGGCTCGCCTTACGACCTGTACACGAACCCGATGACGACATTCGTGGCGAACTTCCTTGGCCGATCGAACCTCCTGCCCGGCACGGTGGTGGGCCGCGAGGGAGCGGGTGCCGACGCCGTCGTGAAGGTCGATCTTTACGGAACGGTCGTGTCGATCCCCGCGGCGAAGGTGCACACGGATTCCAAGAAGGGCTGGGTCGGCGTTCGGCCCGAGAAGGTGCTCATTCAGCCCGCGGGTGTTCCGATCGATGCGCCGGGAGAGCACTTCTCGGGCGCGGTGGTTGTGAGCTCAAGTTACCTGGGCGTCTCCACGGAATACGTGCTGCGCATGCCCTGGGGAGGCGAGCTCATGTGCTTCGAGCAGAACACCGGCCGGCGCGGAGGTCTCTTGACCGTTGGCACCAGCGTCGACGTTTCGTGGAGCCCCAAGTTCGCATTCCTCCTCGATTCGTCGCAGGACGTCGAGGCGGGACTCGAGGAAGACTGACGTGGGAGCGCTCCAGCGAGTATTGACCAAGCACCCGGCCTATTTCCTCGTAGGGCCCGCGGCGCTGTGGCTCCTTGTGTTCTTCGCGTTCCCGTTGGTTTCGCTCATAACGACGTCGCTTTCGGACCCCTCGGGGTCGCCGATCGCGGGGTACGACATGACGTTCCGCTTCCAGAATTACTCCGAGGTGATTTCGGAATACTGGCCTTACCTGGTCCGCTCGTTCGTGTACGCGGGCATCGCGACGTTGCTGTGCCTGATTTTGGGATACGTCCTCGCCTACGCCATCGCCTTCAAGGCCGGTCAGTACAAGACGATTCTGCTGGTGCTCGTGGTGGCGCCGTTTTTCACCTCATTCCTCGTGAGGACCCTGTCGTGGAAACTGATCCTGGGCGATGACGGGTGGGTTGTGCACACGCTTCAGGCGTTGCACGTTGTGCCTCCAGACGGCCGCATTCTCGCGACGCCGGTGGCGGTCGTGGCGGGGCTCACCTACAACTTCCTCCCGTTCATGATTCTGCCGCTTTATGCGAGTCTCGAAAAGATCGATCATCGCCTGCATGAGGCCGCCTCCGACCTCTACGCGAGCCCCGCACGCACCTTCTTCAGGGTGACTTGGCCGCTGTCGTTGCCGGGCGTCGTCGGCGGCACCCTACTGACTTTCATCCCGGCGGCAGGTGATTACATCAACGCTTCGTTGTTAGGTAATACGAATACCCAGATGGTTGGCAACAAGATTCAGCAACTCTTCACCACCGCGAGCGACTATCCGCACGCATCGGCACTGTCCGTGATTCTCATGGCGCTCATCGTCGTCATGGTCTTGATGTACGTGCGCAAGGCCGGAACTGAGGAGCTGCTGTGACGCGCATCGGCCGTTGGATCGGCAGTCATTTGGTGCTCGCGCTGGGTCTGCTGGTGCTGTTGTACATGTACATTCCGAACTTCATCGTGGCGCTTATGTCCTTCAACGACGCCTCGGGCGCGCGAAACCTTTACGAATTCCAGTCCTTCACCCTGGACAACTGGCTTAACCCTTGCGCCCCGCTGGGGATGTGTGAGTCCGTGAAGGTGAGCATCGCGATCGGGTTTGCTGCAACCATCTTCGCCACGATTCTTGGGACCCTCGCATCATTCGCCTTGGTGAGGCATCGCTTTGAGGGCCGTTCAACAATGAACCTCATGATCTTCTTGCCTATGGCGACGCCCGAGATCGTCATGGGCTCGTCCTTGCTCGCGATGTTCGTCGCCGCGGGGCAAGGCGGCAAATTGGGATTCTGGACCATCCTGATCGCCCACATCCTCTTCTGCCTGTCGTTCGTCATCGTTACCGTTCGCTCGCGGTTGGCGGGTCTTGATTCCAACCTGGAGAAGGCCGCGATGGACCTCTTCGCAAACGAGTCACAGACCTTCTGGCGAATCACCTTTCCGCTTGTCTTCCCCGGAATTCTCGGTGCGGCCCTGCTGAGCTTTAGTTTGTCTTTCGACGACTTCATCATCACTAACCTGAACTCGGGCCAAACCGTGACGTTCCCCATGTTTGTGTGGGGAGCCGCGCAACGCGGAGTGCCGATGCAGGTCAACGTGGTGGGCACCGTGATGTTCATCCTCGCGCTCACCATAGTGATCGTGGGCGAGGCGGCCTCCAGGCGCAGAAGGAGACTGCTCGCCGCTCGCTAGCCGGCCGAGCCTCGCCAACCCGCTTACAGCATCGCCCCCGCGGCAGTCAGCACCTCGCGCAGAATCCCGGAAATCTCGTCAAACTCGCGTTGCCCAACAATGAGCGGCGGTGACAGCTGCACCACGGGGTCGCCGCGGTCATCCGCACGGCAGTAGAGCCCCGCGTCCCAGAGCGCCTTGGAGAGGTAGCCGTAGAGCACGCGCTCGCACTCTTCCTCGGTGAGCGTCTCGCGCGTTGACTTGTCACGCACCAGTTCGATCCCGTAGAAGTAGCCGGCTCCCCGCACATCGCCAACGATGGGCAGATCCGTGAGGGTGGACAGCGTCTCAAAGAAGGCATCCTCGTTGTCCCGCACGTGCGCCAAGAGCCCCTCACGCTCAATGACATCAAGATTCGCGAGCGCCACCGCCGCAGACACCGGGTGCCCTCCCCACGTGTAACCGTGCGCAAACATCTGGCCGGGCTGCATGAACGGCTCGGCAATGCGGTCCGAGACGAGCATCGCCCCCATGGGCGCGTACCCAGAGGTGAGGCCCTTGGCAGACGTGATGATGTCCGGCTCGTAGCCGTAGCGCGTTGACCCGAACATCTCGCCCAGCCGCCCGTACGCGCAGATCACTTCATCGGACACCAGCAGCACGTTGTGCTCGTCGCAGATCTGCCGTACCCGCTCCCAGTACCCCGGCGGGGGAGGGAAGCATCCGCCCGCATTCTGCACGGGCTCCAGGAACACTGCGGCCACGGTGTCCGCGCCTTCCGCCTCAATCGCGAGGCCAACCTGCTCCGCGGCCCAGCGGCCAAAGGCGTGTGGGTCGCTGCCGTCCAGCAGGCCGCCCGTCATGTCCGACGCTCGGTACAGGTTCGTATTCGGCACACGGAAGGTGCTGGGAACCAACGGTTCAAACTGCTGCTTGAGCTCCGGGATGCCGGTGATGGACAGCGCGCCTTGCGTGGTGCCGTGGTAGGCCACTTGGCGCGAGATCACCTTGTGCTTCATGGGGTGACCAGTGAGTTTGAAATAGTTCTTGGCGAGCTTCCACGCTGATTCAACTGCCTCGGATCCGCCGGTTGTGAAGAACACCCTGTTGAGCGAGCCCGGCGCGTACGCGGCCAGGCGCTCCGCGAGTTCTATTGCGCGCGGGTGGGCGTACGACCAAATGGGATGAAAAGCCAGCTCGCGTGCCTGAGCTGCCGCAGCGTCGGCCAATTCCGCGCGTCCGTGCCCCACTTGGGTGACGTATAGACCCGCGAGGCCGTCAAGGTACTTGCGGCCGTTCGCGTCCCAGATGTACGCGCCCTCGCCACGCACGATGACGGGAATCTCGGCGTCCGCCCAGCGCGAGTGATCCGTGAAGTGCATCCACAGATGCTCGCGTGCGGAACGCTGGAGTTGGGCGTTGTCCATGCCAGATCCTTCCAAACGTCAGGCCGGGAGGCTTGCGCGCCCAACGGTTGATGCGTCGGTCATGTCCTCGAGTTCCACGCCCTTTGTCTCGCGGACGCGCTTCAGCACAAAGAAGAAGGACACGAGCGCCATGAACGCGTACAGGCCGTAGGCGAACGGCAGCGAGAAGGTGGAGAGGGAGGGGAAGGTGATCGTCACGGCGAAGTTGGCGACCCACTGAGCGGCTGCCGCCACTGCCAGCGCCGTTGCACGGATGCGGTTGGGGAACATCTCCCCAAGTAGCACCCACACCACGGGACCCCACGTGGCGCCAAAGAACACCACAAAGCCATTGGCGCCTATGAGCGCCGTGGTGGCCGCTTGGCCAGAGAGCACGGCGTCGCCCGCGTCGTTGACGCTCGCGTGCGAGAAGGCGATCGCCATCAAAGCAAGCGTCACGAACATGCCAACGGAGCCGATCAGCAGTAGCCGCCGCCTGCCCAGCTTGTCCACCAGCAGGATCGCCACAATCGTCACCACAATGTTTGTGACGGACGTGATCGTGGAGGTGAGGAACGCGTCGGATTCTGAGAAGCCAACGGACTGCCACAGCGTCGTGGAGTAGTAGAAGATGACGTTGATGCCCACCAGTTGCTGCAGCATCGCCAGCAGAATGCCCGTCCACACGATGGGCTTGAGCCCAAACGAGTTGCCGCGCAGGTCCTTGAGTGAGCGCTCGTCATCGGTGCCCAGCGATTCCCGGATTTCGGCAACTTTGCCTGCTGGATCGTCTTCATCCACGGAGGCAAGCACGGCGAGCGCCTCGTCGTCCCGGTGCTTGCCAACGAGATAGCGGGGCGATTCCGGCAAGCGCAACGCGATTGCGCCGTAGATGACAGCGGGGATGGCCTCCGCCATGAACATCCACCGCCATGCCTCAAGTCCAAGCCAGAGGTCTTGCGATGCGCCGCCCGCGGTGGTGGCGAATAGCTGCGCGGTCAGCAACGCGGCAAAGATACCCGTGACGATTGCCAATTGCTGCAGCGAGCCCAGCCTGCCCCGGAACGTCGCGGGCGCCACTTCCGCGATGTAGGCGGGAGCAATGACGGACGCCGCTCCTACCGCGAGCCCACCGAGGACTCTCCACAGAATGAGGTCGCCAACGCCAACCGCGAGGCCGGACAAGATGGCGGAGATGAAGAAGAGCACTGACGCGATCACCATGACGCGAATACGGCCCCAATGGTTGGCCAGTGTGCCCGCGAACCAAGCGCCCACGGCGCAGCCAAGGAGGGCGGAGGCCACGGTGAATCCCGTCATAGCGTCGGTCAGGCCAAACTGGCCCTGAATCGAGTCCACGGCACCATTGATGACGGACGAGTCGAAGCCAAAGAGGAAGCCACCAAGAGCGGCGCCAATTGTGATCCCAATGACCTTGCGATTGAGGCTCTGGGCCGCTGGCGAGGCTGTAGTCATTGTTCCTCCTAAAACGGCACCGTTGCCTATGAGGTCACATTAGTGCCGCCGCCAGATCTGAGGCGAGGTTTCCGCGTTCTTCCACGACCACGTGTTCTAGCCCTTGCCAAGCCGCGGCGACGCGAAGCTCATCGGCCAGGGCTACGGCAACCACTGCGTCGGGCTTTCTGCGTGCGCCGGGAGCCACGGCAGGCTCGCGCCACGTGGCCGCCGCCACCAGGATTTTCCGTTTGCGATCCGCCTTCAGATCAACGCGCGCGGCAATCTGATCGCCCAGCAGAAACATCAGGCAGTAGTAGCCATAGACGCGCTTGGCGGCTGGCGTGTAGATCTCGATGCGGTACTCCGCGCCAAACATCCGCTCCAGCCGCGGCCGGTACCAACAGACGGGATCGAACGGGCTCAGTAGGGCCTGCGCAGTGGCCCGGCCGGGCGTCAGCGCGCCGGTTGCGAGGAGTGCGGGTTCGCCCCATCCCTCCACCTCCGTCCATTGCGCGAGCCCACGCTCCACTGCCGAGTCCGCAAATGGCCGCAAGTCGCTGGCCGTGAGCGACTTGGGAGCGAGCAGCCTGAAGTGATCAGCGATATCGCGCATGGTGCCAACCCCCACGGCCCCAATGGCGCGGTCAAAGAACGCCTGGCGGCCCTCCGTGAGCGTGAGAACAGGGGCTGCTAAAGCGGCGGCACCCCACGCGCGCTCCAGGGAGTCGTAGGTGCGCTGAAAGTTGCCGCGCCGTGAACCCGCAATCTCTCCGCGGAAGAACAGGTATTCGAGCGCGAGCTTGACGTGGCTGTAGTCCCACCATGGACCTTTGGGCCCGTTGCGCGGCGAGAGATGTTCTACATCCGCGCCCACCACCGGCCCGCGCTCATTGACGGCGTCCCGCACCGCATCAATGAGGCCCGGTCGTTGCGCCTCGAGTTCCGAGCGCGCCCACGTGAGCCACCCGCTCTCGCGCCGCATGCGGGGAAGCATGGGCGGCAGCAAGTCCAGCGGCATCACCGCCGCCTCATGACCCCAATGCTCAAACCCGTGTGCGCCATGGCCGTGCGGGGGTCCCCACAAGAAGGAGTCGAACGCCGCAGTGTCATACGCGCCAAACCGCGAGAACACGGGCATGTAGTGTGCGCGCGCAAACACGTTGACGGAGTCCAGCTGCAGCACGCCTTGGCGGTCGAGGTAGGCGGCGAAGTCCCGTTCCCGCACGCGCCGGGACGGCCGTCGCGAGGCGAGCCCCTGTGCGGCGAGAAAGGTGCGCCGCGCCTCCGGGGCCGATAACGTCAAGGTCACCACGCCACCCTAGCCAACCCCTACGACAGGCGAGCGGGGGCGATTTCCCGGGCGAGCGTCGGGCCGTGTATCCTTGACCGGCTTGCCCCAATAGCTCAGTCGGCAGAGCGTTTCCATGGTAAGGAAAAGGTCCAGGGTTCGATTCCCTGTTGGGGCTCGTTTGGGCGGCTTAGGCCGTCGCTTGGCGGGGTAGCTCAGTTGGTTAGAGCACACGACTCATAATCGTGGGGTCGCGGGTTCAAGTCCCGCCCTCGCTACAAATCCCATCACCACCGATGGGTCAACGCGTGTCATGCGCGTCATAACAAGGCAGGGAGTTACCGATGGCAAAGAACGATGTCCGTCCCAAGATCACGCTTGCGTGCACCGAGTGCAAGAACCGCAACTACATCACGCGCAAGAACCGTCGGAACACCCCCGACCGCGTGGAGTTGAACAAGTTCTGCCCCAAGTGCGGCAAGTACCAGCCGCACCGCGAGACGCGCTGATCTAGATTCATCGCAGACGCCCGGTTCCCCGTTGTGGGGGGCCGGGCGTTTGTGCGTCGCGGCCCTGCGCGCTGGGTTCTGGGCCCCACGCTGTGCTCGCCCTCTTTGCCCAGCCCGCCGCGGCGTCGGGCCCCGTTCACGCTCACGGGGGACGGTAGCCCGCCGTGTCCCCCTGGGCCGCGAAAATTCTTCGTCCAGAGGGATTTGCGCGCGGTCGGTCCTCCGGACCGCGACCTGGCTTCGCCCCCGCGCCGCCTCGTTGCCCCCGCGGGGCCCGACGCCGTGGTTGGCTCTTCCCGCACGGCCCGACGCCGTAGTTGCTCTTCTCGCACCCGACCCCCGCGCGGGGCTGGCTTGGGTAGGGTTGGGACCGTGCCAGTTAACGTTGAAGCTATGGGCCGGGTC
>CAYMRO010000051.1:9976-11349 GCA_964392875.1 uncultured Demequinaceae bacterium | reverse complement strand
AGGTGCCAGTTCTCCATGTAGAAGCACAGCGCGCCAAACTTCTTGCCACCGCGGCTCACCGCGCGCAGCGTGGAGTCGATGGTGTGCATGAACGGGATGGGACCCGTTGACGTGGTGTTGTTGGACTTGATGGGCGAGCCCTCGGAGCGCAACTTGGTCACGGACAGACCGATGCCGCCCGTGCCCTTGGTGAGCCACATGACGTCGCCAACGGTCTTGGCGATGTGATCCATGTCGTCTTCCATCTGCATCACGAAGCAGTTGGAGAGCTGCGGGTACGAGGTGCCCGCGTTCACGAGCGTGGAGCCAGCTGGCAGGTAGTCGAGTACGGAGATCTTGTCGTAGAACTTGAGCGCCATCTCGGTGGGGTTGGCCTCGTTGAGCGCCAGGCCCATGGAGACGCGCATCCAGAAGTACTGGGGCACCTCAAGCGCCTTGCCGTGGCGGTCCGTGATCATGTAGCGGTTGCGCATGGTGACGGTGCCGATGTACTTCAAGAGGTCGTCGCGAGTGTGGTCGATGGCGGCCGCAAGCGCATCGAGGTCAAAGATCTCTATGAGGCGAGTGTCGAGGAGGCCCTCCTCCACCGCGTCGCGGATGTAGCCGGGGAAGCGGGCCTGGTGCAGCAGTGCCAACTCAAGCTCGGACTCGTAGCCGCCAAGCACGCGCTTGTAGATGACCTTGCGGAGCAGGCGAGCGGCGATGGTGTCAAAGTTGGGGTCGTCCTTGACGTTCTGCACAGCAACGCCAATAGCGGCTTCGTCGAGCTGCTCGGTAGTGATGCCGTCGAAGAGCGTGATCCCGAGTTCCGTGGCCACCTGCGTCGTCATGGAGATCTGGTCCGGCAACCCGGTGGCCGCGCGCTCGATCGCCTTGTTGATGCGGTCCGCGTTATACGGCTCGCGCGTGCCATCGCGCTTAGTGACGTGGATGCCCGTGCGGACCGGCTCGGCCGCCGTCTCAACGTCTGCGGTGGTGTTCTCGGTGATCGTCATAGCGCTCCCCTTTTGACTGATCGATTGGCCCTTGCGGACCGTGGTTATTGACGGCGTCTGCGGCGCTCTTGCGGCGGCGAAGCCCTGCACAGGCAACAACGTCGTCAACTCGAGGCGTACCCACAAACTTACCCCTAATTACACCGGCGTGCAACTAGATATGGGGGGCAATCTGGGTTTCTGCCCCTAGATGTTGTGGTCGTGTGCAGAAACCTGTGTACAGAGTGTGGACAACGCGGCGTGTCGTCCACAGCACGAGGCCACATCTGTTGAACACTGTGCGGCCGCAGTTTCATACCCACGTAACCAGTGTCTCGCGAGGGTGTGACACGGAACTGAAAACAGCGTCGGGCCGGCCGCTCCACCCACCGTCCACCG
>CAYMRO010000051.1:0-9876 GCA_964392875.1 uncultured Demequinaceae bacterium | reverse complement strand
GAGCGCAAGAACACGCGCTGGAACATGAGGAACATCACCACCGGGATGATCGTGGCTATCGCGAGCGCCGCGAGGAACACGGACAACTCCGTCTGCGACTCCACGGCGGGAAGGCGCACGGAAAGCGGTTGCCTGGCGGGATCCGGCAGCACCAGCATGGGCCACAGGAAGTCCTTCCACGCGGCGATGACCGCGAACACGGAGACCACGCCAAGGATGGGCTTGGACATAGGCAGCACCACGGACCAGAAGAGCCGGAACGGACCCGCGCCGTCCGTGCGCGCCGCCTCGATGACGTCCCGCGGGAGGTTGTCGAAGAACCTTTTCACCAACAGGATGTTGAACGCATTCGCGGCCATGGGCAGCCACACTGCGAGGTAGTTGTTGAGCATCGAGTAGTCCCGCCCCAGGAGCGGCGGGCTCACCACCGTGAGGTACAGCGGCACCAGCAACACCACAGACGGGATGAACAAGGTGGCGAGCACAAGCGCGTTGAGCACTCGGGCGTAGCGGGGGCGCAAAATCGACAACGTGTAGGCGCCCGTGGTGGCGATCGTCAGTTGGAAGGCCCATGCCCCCAGGGCGATGACCACCGTATTGAAGAAGTACTGACTGATGTGGACGTCGTTCCACGCCGCCGTGAGATTAGACAGCTGGATGCCACTTGGCCACAGCGCAAACGGATGCTGGAGCGTGTCCTGGGTGGTCGCCACAGACGCCTTCGCGAGCCATAGGACGGGCCCAAGGCCCACCACAACGAGCGTCACCGTAAGGAATACGTGAACACCGACAAAGCCCCTGCGGACGCCTGGCTGGCGGCGCTCCGCAGCCCCAACGATGCTCCGGTCGCTCGCGAGCAGTGACTCGCTGCGCCTGCGGTTGCGCCAGGAGATCAAGCGCGTAACCCCGGGCTGATTGGGATCGCCGTCCATGTCAACGTCCGGCGCCATGACAGCGGCGGAGGCCTTGGCGATGTCTGTGGAGGTCATGACGTGCTCCAGCGGTTGGTGAGCCGGAAGTAGATCCAACTGACGATGGCGAGGAACAGGGCGAGCATTACGCTCAGCGCCGTAGCCATTCCGTACTGGCCGCCAAGCGAGTTGGTGAATGCGTACCTATAGATGAGGAGTAACACGGTCACCGTGGCGTTGGCTGGGCCACCGCCGGTGAACAGGAACGGCTCAAGGAAGATCTGAGCCGTAGCGATAATCTGCAGAATGAGCATCACGAACAGCACCCCTCGCATCTGCGGCAGCGTGACGTGCCAGATTTTGCGCCAGATATTTGCACCATCCACCTCGGCCGCGTCGTACAGCTCCGGAGGCACAATCAGCAGCGCGGCGAGGTAGATGATGATGGACCCGCCCGCCGCTGCCCACGTGGCTTCGATAACGAGCGCCGGCATGGCCTGCGTCTGACTCTGCAGAAATGGCTGCGGCGGTATCCCCAAGAACCCCAGGATGACGTTGAACACGCCGTTGGGGGACGCGTCATAGAAGATCTTCCACAGGAGCACGGAGACCACCGGCGGGATCACAACGGGCAGATACGCGAGTGCCGAATACAGCCCCTTGCCGCGCTTCACCTCGCTCATCAGGACCGCCATGATGATGGGGATGGGGAAGCCCAGGATGAGCGCAAGCAGCGCAAAGTAGAGGGTGTTCAGCACGGCGGTGCCCAGGAGTGGGTCGCTCAGCACGGCCGCAAAGTTGTCAAACCCCACCCACTGCGGTGTGGTGATCAAGTTGGTCTTCTGAAAGCTCATGATCACCGAGCGAACAATGGGGTTCCAACTGAAAACAAGGAATACCAGCGTCATCGGGAGCGCAAACATGAGCGTGGTGAGCCCACCCGACTTGATCCACGTGACGGGGTTGCCGCGTCTGCGCCGGTTGACCGGCGGCCGCTCCCGGTGTGCCACCTGGGATTCGGTTGCCATGACTCTCCTTTGAGTGGGGCGGCCGGCGCGGATGGGATGTCCCGCGCCGGCCACCACCGTACTTAGTGGTGAAGGGCTAGCTACTGATCGAGCAGCGCCTGCGCATCGGTGTCTGCCTTGGTCAGCAAGGCGTTGATATCCGCATTCTTGTCCGTGAGGACAGACTGCACCACGGGGTCAAGCAATCCATAGATTGCCTGCGTCTGACCCTTTGGCTCACCAACCGGCTTCTGGTCCCAGATGTGGTCCGTGAACGGCTTCATCTGATCAACGGGGACGTTGATGTAGGGGGCGATCCAGGTGAGGGACTCCTCGTACAGGTCCTTGCTGAGCACCGGCAGAACGGGTGTTCCAACTGCCTGCCCTGCGTCGGACAGTGCCTTCGCGTCGGCCACAGCCGCGTCCTTGTTGAGGAGCTTCTGCATGTAATACCAGTCAATCCACTTCACAGCGGCCGCCTTGGTGGGGGCGTCCACTGTTGGGCTGATGACTGCAACGTCGCCGCCACCCAGCGTGCCAGCGTCGGCGCCGTCCGTGGGCACAACCGTCATGCCGTACTGCGAGGGGTTCATCCCGAAGTCGCGAACAAGTGCCGTGTACACGTCTGACCCAGAGGTGTACATGCCGATGTTTCCGGCCGCAAACTCCTGGTTGATGGTGCCCCAGTCGAGATCAAACTTGGCCCCGAACGAGTTGTCCGTCCAGCGCAGATCGTGCAAGAACTGGAGCGCGGCAACCGTGCCCGGGTTGTTGATGGTGGAGGTGTACGTGCCATCACCGTTGTCCGTTTGGGTGCGTCCTCCGCGTGCGACCGTTTCCGCCGTGAGCTGCCAGCCTCCGGTGTTGTTGATCGCCATCTGCGCGTAGCCAGCCTTGCCGGTCTTCTCGGCAATGATTTTGGCGTCCGCACGGATCTCGTCCCACGTGGTGGGCGGGTTGTCGGGGTCAAGCCCCGCCTGCGTGAACAGGTCTCGGTTGTAGTGGAGTCCCATGGCGTAGGCCTGACGAGGGAATCCAAAGATCCTGCCGTCCTTGTCTGTGACACCGTCGAGGATCACGGGGTTGAAATCGTCCACGTAGCCCAGCGCTGTCATCTCGTCCGTGACGTCCGTGAGCTGGCCGTTTTCGAGCAGCGTCTTGGAGTCCGTGAACGGCACCGTGAAGACGTCAGGTAGGCTTCCGCCAGCAAGCTGAACCGCGAATGTTGGACCGGTCCACTCGTACTCGACGCCGATCACGTCGATGTCAGGGTTGAGATCTTCAAACTGCTTCTCTTGTACCGCGAAAGCGTCGTAGGCGGCCTTGTCAGCGCCCGGTGGGAACGTGGCGACGCGAAGCTCAATCTTCGCGCCGTCCGGTCCGGGGCTGGCGTTGCCGGTCTCGTCGGGCGTGCATGCCGTCAGGAGCAGCGCCCCGGCGGCGAGACTTACGCCTGCAATCGCGGTCTTGCGACCGATGGACATCATTGTCATTCTCCTTTGGTGAGGGTTGCGCGCCTTGGGGCGCTTTCGTCACCGTGCGGCGCAACCTCGAGCCATACGGTGCAGTCTGCTGGCAGCATGCCGTCCACGAGTTCTGAACTCGCGGCGATCACGCCGATGTGGTGGGGCAACTTCACGAGCGAGTCGCCAAAGTTGGTGAGGCATACAAAGCTTTCGCCGCGCTGGAACGCGAGCACGGCATCGGGCATATCAATCCACGCGAAGGCGCCAGTTTGGAGATCTTCATTTGCCCGACGCGCGGCGAGGGCCGTGCGGTAAAGCGTCAGCATGGAGCGGGGAGAGTGGGTTTGGGCCTCAACGGACAGTTCTGCCCAGTCGGCCGGCTGCGGGAGCCAAGGGGCGGCCGCGTCCTTGGGGCCAAAGCCAAACGAGGCGCCCGTGCGCGTCCACGGCAGTGGCACGCGGCAACCGTCCCGGCCCGGGTCCGCTCCGCCGGAGCGGAAGTGCATGGGATCTTCAATCACGTTCACGGGCAGGTCTACTTCAGGAAGCCCCAGCTCGTCGCCCTGGTAGATGTAGAGGCAGCCGGGGAGTGCGGCAGTGAGGAGGGCCGCGGCACGGGCGCGGCGAGTGCCAAGTGCAAGGTCAGTTGGCGTGCCAAAGCGCTTGCGGTCAAAGGCGAAGGACGTGTCTTTGCGGCCGTACCGGGTGACGGGGCGCGTGACGTCGTGGTTGGAGAGCACCCAGGTTGCTGGAGCGCCAACCGGGGCGTGTTCCGCGAGAGTGCGGGAGATGCTGGCCTTAAGCGTGTTTGCGTCCCATGGCCTCGCCATGAAGTCAAAGTTGAAGGCGGTGTGCATCTCGTCGTCGCGCAGGTAGCGTGCGAATCGCGCGGCGTCCTCCAGCCACACCTCGCCAACGAGCACGCGGGGAGGGTCGTATTCATCGGCAACAGCGCGCCATCCGCGGTACACGTCGTGGATCTCGTCGCGGTCGATGTGTGGGTGCTCGCCCGGCCCAGGGTCGCTGGGGAGGGGGCCTAGAGCTGGGTCTTTGATGATCATCGCGGCGGAGTCGATGCGCACTCCCGCAACGCCGCGGTCAAACCAGAACCGCAGAATGTCCTCGTGCTCCGCACGCACATCTGGGTGGTTCCAGTTGAGGTCCGGCTGCTCCGCCGTGAACAGGTGTAGATACCACTGGCCCGGCGTGCCATCCGGATTAGTGGTGCGGGACCAGGTGTCCCCTTGGAAACTTGAGACCCATGCGGTGGGCATCTCATCGCCGTTCTCGCCGCTGCCGTCGCGGAACCAGAAGCGCTCGCGCTCCGGGCTACCGGGCGCTGCGGCGAGGGCGGCTTGGAACCAAGGGTGCTCATTGGAGACGTGGTTGGGGACGATGTCAACGAGAGTGCGGATCCCCAACGCGTCCGCATCCGCGATGAGCTGCTCGGCCTCCGCGAGGGATCCGAACATGGGGTGGATGTTCCGGTAGTCACTCACGTCGTATCCGCCGTCCGCAAGGGGGCTCGGATACCAAGGGTTGAACCAGATGGCGTCTACTCCGAGGTCCCGCAGATACGGGAGCCGGCTCCGGACGCCAGCGAGGTCGCCGGTGCCGTCGCCATCAGCATCAGCGAAGGACCGCACGTAGACCTGATAGATCACCGCAGAGCGCCACCACTCGTGGCCTTGCGCGGCGCGCACCTGGTGTGTGGCCTGGGTGAGGACTTCGCTGTCCACGTTGCTCCTTAGCGTTGTTGATCTGTTGGTACCGTAACTTGTGGACAGTAACCGCGCAAGTTCTTGCTAAGCGTGAGCAAGATTGCGATTTGGTAACGGCAGAGTTAGTAACGTTTCGACTTTGTGGCGCGAATGCGCGTCCGCCCAAGCGGGCGGCTCCAACTGCGCGCTAGGCGTTAACGGGCGCGGGCCCGGTGGAGCCCCGGAGCACAAGCTCGGGCTCAAAGAGCAGCTCATCGCTGGGGCTCGAGGTCCCAGCGATCTGCCCAAGCAGCACGTCGATAACCGTGCGCCCCATCGCATCGATGGGCTGCCGCACGGTGGTGAGCGGCGGTTCCGTAAAGCTCATCAGCACGGAGTCGTCGAACCCCACAACAGAGATGTCGGCGGGCACACTCAGCCCCAGCCTGCGGGCCGCCCGCACGGCGCCGAGCGCCAGGAGGTCCGATGCGCAAACGATGCCCGTGGCTCCCGCTGCAATGAGCCGCGACGCACCCGCCTGGCCCGATTCAATCGAGTACAAGCCGTTCACCACGAGCGCCGGATCCAGCGGAGTTGCCAGGCGATTGAGCACGCGCTGCGCGCCGTCGAGCTTGCGGCGCGACGGTATATGTCCGCTGGGACCCAGCAGCAGACCGATGCGGCGGTGTCCCAGTTGGTGCAGGTGACTCGCCGCCTGCTCGGCCGCCGAGGCGTCATCAGTGGAGACCGTGGCGAAGTCGATGCCCGGGACCGGTGCGCTCACCAGCACCGTGGGCAATTTGACCTTGCGGAGCCGTTCGTAATGCTCATGCGGCGCGTCGGTTTCGGTGTAGTTCCCGCCTACGAAGATCACGCCGCTCACCTGTTGCGCGAGCATAAGGTCCACGTAGTCGGATTCAGTGATGCCACCAGAGTTTTGGGTGCACAGGAGCGGCGTGTAGCCGTTCTGCGTGAGACCTCCACTGACGATTTCCGCGAGCGCCGGGAAGATGGGGTTCTGCAGTTCGGGGAGCACCAGTGCCACCAGCCGGGCACGCGCACCGCGCAGCTTGGAGGGGCGCTCGTAGCCCAGCACGTCGAGTGCGGTCAGCACCGCCTGCCGCGTGGCGTCGGAGACGCCGGGCTTGCCGTTGAGTACGCGGCTTACCGTGGCCTCGGAGACGCCTACCTTGCTCGCAACCTCCGCTAAGCGCTTTGACATGCTCGCAATACTACGCAAGAAATTGAGTAATCACGCAAGTCAGTTGCGTACTCCAAGCCCCGCAGAACCCTTACACCAACCCGTAGAGCCTGTCCCCTGCGTCACCAAGCCCGGGCACGATGTAACCGTGCTCGTTGAGGCGCTCGTCAACGCACGCAACCACCACGGACACCTCCGCCCGATCCCCAACCGCGAGCCGCACATGCTCAATGCCCTCGGGCGCGGCGAGCAGGCATACACACGTTACGTCCGTGGCGCCGCGCTCCAACACGTAATTGATGGCCGCCACCAGCGACCCTCCCGTCGCGAGCATGGGATCAAGAATGAACACCTGGCGCCCGTCCAGCCGGTCCGGCAATCGATTGGCGTAGGTAACGGCCTCAAAGGTCTGCTCGTCGCGCTTGAGTCCAAGGAATCCCACCTCGGCGCTGGGGATCACGCGCGTCATGCCGTCCAACATGCCGAGCCCCGCGCGCAGAATGGGCACAATCAGCGGCACGGGCTGCGCCAGCCGCGTCCCCACGGTGGCGACGAGCGGCGTCTCAACTTCCTTGGGCTCCACGCGCACATTCCGCGTGGCCTCATAGGCGAGCAAGGTGACGAGCTCGTCAACGAGCAACCGGAACGTGGAAGACGGCGTTTCCTTGTCTCGCAGCACCGTGATCTTGTGGCGAACAAGCGGATGATCGGCAACGTGCAGTTCCATGGCACAAACGTACCTTGCTGGCCGCGCGCAGGGGCCGGGTTGAGAGCCGCCGCTAGCCTGGTGCCGTGACCAACTTCGACGCTGCCATGGGCCGCGCTCTGGAACTCGCCCGCGCGGCGGCGCACGTGGGCGACGTTCCCGTTGGTGCCGTGGTGCTCGGCCCCACGGGAGCCATCATCGGCGAAGGCCACAACCAGCGCGAATTTGCCCACGATCCCACCGCCCATGCCGAGGTGCTGGCGCTACGGGAGGCAGCGTCGGGCCTCAAGAGCTGGCGCCTTGACGAGTGCGCCCTGGTGGTCACGCTGGAGCCGTGCCTCATGTGTGCCGGCGCGCTGCTCGCGGCGCGGATTCCGCGGCTTGTCATTGGCGCGTGGGATGAGAAGGCGGGCGCCACGGGCAGCCGCTGGGACGTGGTGCGGGACGCGCGGATCGGCTCGCGTGTGGAGGTGACTTCAGGGGTGCGTGCGGAGGAGTCGGCAGCGTTGCTTGCCGAGTTTTTTATTGCCCGACGCTGAGGCTGGCTAAGTGCGCGCTCAACAGTTTGGGCTGCCCCTGCCCAGCAGGTACCCTTGCAGGCGGTGCCGTGTCCGAGCGGCCTAAGGAGCACGCCTCGAAAGCGTGTGTGGGTGAAAGTCCACCGTGGGTTCAAATCCCACCGGCACCGCCACGAAAAGCCCCTGTTGATCAGGGGTTTTTCTCTTCCCCGGGCGCCGCCCCGAGATGCACGGTTCGCCCGTCACGACGTTCCGGCTGCGAGCTCTACGCGCGGCGGCCCAGCAGCAATCACCAGGCGACCAAAGTCACCAGCCATGGTGTACTCATCACCGTTCACATCAAATGCATCGATCGACCCCCGGTCCTCCTCGTCATCTGGCCCACGTGCAGGCGGAGCCCCTCGATCTGACCAGGAGAGTGCCGAAACCTCTTCGAAAATGAGGTTGCCCGGATATAGCCGGGCGCTTCCCCTGGCGGCGGGGGCGTATATAGGGGATGGGTGGCGAGCAATGAGAATTCCATGGCGAACGCGACCAACTCGGGCGCCTCGTGAATGGCAAGAATCCAACTGTCCTCGAGACAGAGAGCCTCAAAGCGAACCAGGTCGTGGTAGGACATCATTACCTCATTCCCACCGGATTCTCTCCTGCTTGAGGCCCCCGACAAGTCGATCCCCGCTGCAATAGGCTTTTGCGTCGGTCCTACTGCCGTCACACGCCGTGCCTGCCGATCGCTTTGCACTACTGATCGGGACAATCTTCGCCCGAGATCTGCGCGTCAATCAAACGATTTGAAGACGACACGAAAACCTCCTGCGTCGACGCGATGGTGCCATCACGGTTGGCCACGACGACATATTCATTGTGTGGATTTGGAGCCACGCCGACTTCGACGTCAGTCCCCTCATCGAGGTTAAACCAGGAGTCCTCGAGTGCTTCCGGGTCCGCCGCAAGCGATTCATCACCCACCACCGCGACCTGTATCCGTCCAGGACACTGGCTTTCGATGGACAGCGCAAACCCCGGATCCCCACCCGTGCGCGCAACCGCCCACCAAAATTGCGGTTGACGCAAGGCCCGGCAGTCCAATTTTCATGGTCGAGCGTCAATCCGCGGCGGGAATTTTTGCGGTGACGTCCGTCGGAACGGTGTCATCCTTTACGAATTCCATTCTGGGCGGTTCGAAGGTCGGTGCGCAGTGGTTGCCACTGACCTCGACGACCCCCCAGACCGAAGCTTTCGGGGAGTCGGGCCACGCGTCCAAAAGC
The DNA here is from genome assembly GCA_964392875.1 of uncultured Demequinaceae bacterium. Lineage (GTDB taxonomy): Bacteria > Actinomycetota > Actinomycetes > Actinomycetales > Demequinaceae > Demequina. The sequence goes on along the minus strand of CAYMRO010000051.1, from coordinate 1,099 downwards.
ACATCCACGGAGTCATGCCCCTCACGACGTATCGCGAGGTCGGGGCGAGCATCGAAGAGAAAATCTGCTCCACCGCCACTAGGGATCGCAACGTCGCCGTTGTCGCCACCCTGAACCGTCAGGGCCTCACTACAGGCATTAACCACGATCACGTATTGCTCCGTGCGTGTGCAGGCGGTGCTTAGCAACACGACGCCCACACTGATGGCGGCAAGAACCTTTCCGCGCATTATCCCGCTCCAAATACTGAGGTGTCCTTATACGGACCTGCGGCCGCCCGATGCTGCGCGAAGTTGCGTTCACACCCCACCACCCCACGGTCCCGAACAACAGGCATCGCCACAGCGTATCGGTCCGCACCCATGATCCCTGGTGGTAGCCCGCATTGAGAGTCGGCGCCTCCAATAAGCCCCAGGCATGGGGTGTCCCCCGCGGACCAGGCGCCCAAATGCGGCACGGCCTGGACGCAAACACCTAAGCGGCGATAGCTCATCGTGGTGGTCCGCCGGGGGCAGGTACTCCCTAAGCGCTTGCCACGTCCACTGGTTTGAGCACGATTCCTCGACTATCCGGGCCACATGGCGAGTAAGTCAGGTTCGACCAATCGTCGCTCTTATGCAACAGCAGGATGATATTTCCCGCAATACCACTGGGTTCGTGGACTGACAGGTGGTAGTCCCATTGGGCCCACGTGGCCGAGAATTGCCGTGCCTCGCCCCGCTCGCCTTGGTCGCACGCCTCGAAGGCGTCAACGCCCTTCGCGAAAAGTGGAAGTTGAGCTTCAAGTTCCGCTCCATCCGGAGCGAACTCAATCCATGACTGCCCGTCGGCCGATTCATACCGTGCCGCCGGTGCGTCCAAAGGAACATGCTCGGACACACAACCGCTCAACGCAACACCGAGAAATGCCATGCCAAGCGCTATCCTCGTGCCGATCAACAACCGCCTCATTGCGCTCACACCCCACCACCCACGGTCCCGAACAACAGGCATCGCCACAGCGTATCGGGCCACACCAGTGATCTCTGGTGGTAGCCCGCAGTGGGAGTCGGCGCCTCCAATAAGCCCCAGGCATGGGGTGTCCCCCGCGGACCAGGCG
>CAYMRO010000050.1:0-11585 GCA_964392875.1 uncultured Demequinaceae bacterium | reverse complement strand
CTGCTCGCGCACGCTCACGACGTTGCCATGCAGGTGTGCGGTGCTGACGAGCGGTGCATCGGGCTTGGGCTAGAGCGCGTGCGCCGCGAGGGCCGCCAGAATGTCCGGCGTGGTCACCCACACGAGCTCCGGCAGCACCATTGCAAAGTGCGGCTCCAACGCCACGTCACGCGCGATCCGTGCCGGCGCACCCAGGCGCTTCTCGAGCTCGCCAGCCACCTCCTTGAACGCGCGATATTGGAGCAGTTTGGCGAAGAGGAGATCGCGCGCCTCGAGCAGTTCCAGGTCCTCGTAGTCATCGACTTCGCCCTGCGGGAGGAGGCGGGCGGCCTTGAGATCCAGCAGGGTTGCGGCAACTACCAGGAACTCCGACGCTTGGGAGAGATCCCATGCCCCCTCGTGTTCGCGCAGGGTCGCCAGGAATTCGTCGGTCACTGAGGCGATGGCGACGTCCGTGATCTCCATCTGGTGCCGCGAGATGAGGCTGAGCAGGAGGTCGAACGGCCCGGAGAAGTTGTCGAGATGAACGGTGAAGCGGCCGCCCGTCTCGATGAGATCCGCGGTCATGTGCGCGCTGATTTCACGGCTAGGCAAACACTCCGCGCGAGACGAGCTCGCGTGCGAGTTGGCGATAGGCGTTCGCGCCCGCGTGGGTTGGGGCGTAGGTGGTGATGGGTTCCGCCGCAACCGTGGCGTCGGGGAACTTCACCGTGCGGTGAATCATCGTCTCGGTGACCTTGTCGCCAAACCCGTCGCGCACGCGCTCCACCACCTCGTGCGAGTGGAGGGTGCGGCCGTCGTACATCGTGGGGATGATCGCGTCCACTGTGAGTCGTGGGTTGAGGCGATCCTGCACCTTGGTAATGGTGTCCACGAGCAAGGCGACGCCGCGCATTGCGAAGAATTCGCAGGCGAGCGGAATCAGCACGCCGTGGGCCGCTACCAGGCCGTTCACGGTGAGCAGGCCAAGCGAGGGCTGGCAGTCAACGAGGATCGTGTCGTAGTCGTCCTCCACCTGGCGCAGGGCACGAGCGAGGGCGCTTTCGCGTGCTACCTCGCCAACCAGCTGCACTTCTGCGGCACTGAGGTCGATGTTCGCAGGGAGCAGGTCGAGGTTGTCCCATTGCGTTGGCATGACCACGTCCTTGGTGGCGATGCCTTGCTTCATGAGGAGGTCGTAGATAGTGATTTCGATGTCGTTTGACTGCACTCCCAGGCCGGCCGAGGCCGCGCCCTGAGGGTCAAAATCCACAAGCAGCACCTTGCGGCCATATTCGGCGAGAGCGGCTGCCAGATTGACCGAGGTGGTGGTCTTGCCCACCCCGCCCTTCTGATTGCACAGCGCCACGATGCGCGCCGGGCCGTGGCCATTGAGGGGGGCGGGCTCGGGAAAGTCGGTCACAGGCTCAGACTAGCGCGAGCGGAGGTGGTGCGTCCCTCGCACACCCCGAGCCGCGCCACTCGCGTCCACAGGTACGTTCGTGTGGCCCTCGCCTCGCCCGTTATCCCCAGATTTTGGGCGCTCACAGGTCCATGTCAGTGGTCCCTGATTGGATGTTGTCATGACCTCATCGACGCGCTCAGTGCGCGACCATCTCGCCTCTCTCGAGGTGTGGAATGGCGCGGATGTTGAGCGCATGCCCGTTGATGAGGCGCTCGCTGCATGTGAGGCGGGCGCGCAGGCGCTCAACGCGTTGCAAGGCGTGGTTTCGCGGTTTGCGGCCCGGGTTGACACGGTATGTGAGCAGTCTCCCGGCGTTGGCGGTTATGCCCGACGCCATGGTTACGCCAGCGGTCCGGCTCTGCTTGCCGCACGGTCGGGGTTGGCGCCTGGCGAAGTAAATCGTTTGGCGTCGCTGGGACACGCGCTTTTGACTGCTGACGCGGGCGCGCGGCGCGCGGAACGGGAGGCCCTGCCTTCCTCGCCATCGGCGCCCAGCGAAGGATGGGTGGCTAGCGAGGCCGTGGTGCCCAGCGAGGGAGACGTGGCCAGCGAGGGAGAGGCGCCGCAACTGGACTGGGAGACAGAGGTTTTGGCTCCGGAAGCGAATGTCGAAGTACCCATCGCCCCGCCCCGCGAACTTGCCCCGGGTGAATACCTTGCGCGCGAAGTAGACGGGGGCAAAATCAGTCCCGCGCACGCCGAGGTCATTAGCGCAACGCTGGCTGATTTCACCATCGATTCAAGAGACGCCGAGCGTGAATTCGTCGACTACGCGCGCCACGTGGGCCTTCGCAAACTCAAGTCCCATTGCTTCTGGCGGCTTGGGGAGTTAGACCCCGCAGGTCTCGCGCTCCGGGAGGCGCGCCAACGCCGCGAACGGTTCTTGTCCATCACCGACGGCCCCGATGGCATGGTGACTATCTACGGCAAACTTGACGTGGTCGCGGCGGCTGCCGCAAAGACGCTGCTCGACACCATGACGTCCAGCGCCTTGCGCCGCCAACGCAAACTTCCCTTCGATCAACGCCTTAAGGCGGGGCAGCTGTGTGCGGATGCGCTGGCAGATATCTGCCTGCACGCGACCGGCTGCACCGCGATGCCAACGCGTCCAAAGAGTGCCTATGTAGTGCGCATTAACCAGCGCGACATCGTCAACGACCTGCGGGAAATGGGGCTCGTAGATGCGCAGGGTCGCGCACAGGATGAGGGCGTTGCGAGTTGTGACGGGATCCTGCAGCCCATCACCGCAGCCACGGCACGTCTCATGGCAGTCGACGCACAACTACTCCCCCAGGTGATGGGCGGGGAATCTCTGCCGCTCGACCTAGGCCGTGCCAATCGTCTATTCACCAAAGCGCAAGGCATCGCCATCACAGAACGGGATCGTGGGTGCATTCGCTGCACCGCTCCCCCTGCCTTCTGCCATCGACATCACATCAAGTTTTGGTCTGACGACGGACCTTCCGACCTCGCCAACGCCGTCACTCTTTGCTCCGGATGCCATCACCGGCTCCACGAGCAACGATGGGAATTGGTGGCAGTGGGTGACCGTTTCGAAGTCCGCGAACTCGACCCTGATATTGATCCCGATCCTGATCCTGAGTCCGGTGTGGATCCGGATCCGGAGTTTGACTCGGAATTTGACTCGGACTATGGCCCGCATGCCTACAGCGACCGACAACCGGACCGCCCCGAACGCAGCTCCTATACCCGGGCGGCGTAGCGGAAGCCTGCCTGCATTGCTAGCTCGACGTTCGCAGAAGACGTCTGCTGGAGCTTTGGGTTCAGCTGGAACTTTGGGCTCGGGGGTGGGCGCCCTCGTACACCTCACGCAGCGTGTCGGGCGTGACGGCCGTATAGATCTGCGTGGTGGTGACGTTGGCGTGGCCCAGGAGCTCTTGCACTACCCGCACATCGGCGCCGCCCTGCAGTAGGTGCGTCGCGAACGAGTGCCTCAGAGTGTGCGGCGAGACGTCCGGCACCCCAGCGCGTTCCGCCGCCGCGTGCAGAATTGCCCACGAACTCTGGCGGGAAAGCCGCCCACCCCGGGTGTTCAAGAAGACGGCCGCCGTTCCCTTGCCCTTCCCCGCCAACGCCGCGCGACCACGGACCAGGTAGGCGCCCAGGGCATCGGCCGCGAAGGAGCCAAGCGGCACCACCCGCTCCTTGCGCCCCTTGCCCCGCAACAGCACGCTCTCGCGTCCGGGCTCAAGGTCAATATCGTCAACGTCAAGACCGGTGGCCTCGGAGATGCGGGCCCCGGTGGCGTAGAGGAACTCGAGCAGCGCGCGGTCCCGCAATGGCACCGGGCCGTCACCAATGGACGCGTTCTCGAGAATCGCACCAACCTCTTCAGTGGAGATCGGATGCGGGAGCCGCTTGGGGATCGCACGCGGACGCACGGCCGCAGAGGGGTCCACGGTGGTCCACCCCTCGAGCGCCGCGAACTTATGAAGGCCCCTTACCGAGACCACAATGCGGGAAGCTGAGGCTGGAGCTAAGGCAACCGCTCCGTCGGGCACCTCGCCAAGCGACTGGGCGAACGCCGCAACGTCGTCACGCGTCACCTGACCAAGGTCGTCAATGTCCCGGCCCTCAAGGAACGCGACGTAACGCGCCAAGTCGCGACGATACGCGGCCACCGTGTTGGCGCTCAGGCCGCGTTCCACCGTGACATGCGCAAGGTACGCGTCGCGCTGGCGCGACAACATGTCAGAAGGGCCAGACGGTGAGCGCATCCGGCAGGAACGGATCCACCAGGATCGCGGCGAACACCACAGTCAGATAGGTGATGGAGTCGCGGAAGAGTCGCATCTCGTGGAGCTTGCTCGCGCCCGCCTTGGCACGCGCCAGGAGCCGTAGGCAACCCGCGAGGAACCACGCGCCAGACACTGCCGCAATCACCAGATAGACCCACGTCATGCGGGCCACCGGCACCAGCAGCAGCGTGGTCGCGATCATCGCGACCGTGTAGAAGACCATCTCGAAGGCCACGCGGCGCGTGGAGGCAACCACCGGGAGCATGGGGACGTGCGCCTCGCGGTAGTCGCCCGTGAACTTCATGGAGAGCGGCCAGTAGTGCGGGGGCGTCCAGAAGAAGATGATGAGGAACAGCAGCACGGGCGTCAACGCGAGCGACTGCGTCACCGCGGCCCAACCGATGAGCACCGGCATGCAGCCCGCGGCTCCACCCCACACGATGTTCTGCGGGGTGCGGCGCTTAAGGATCATCGTGTAGACCACCACGTAGCCAAAGATCGCAGCCACGGACAACACCGCGGCGAGCGGCGAATCGACCACGAACCAGAACCACGCCGTGGAGAGCACGGACAGGGTCCACGCGAAGATCAGCGCGCCGCGCGCGCTCACCGCACCCGTCACGAGCGGTCGCTTCTTGGTGCGCCGCATGATGGCGTCAATGTCGCGGTCGATGTAGCAGTTGAACGCGTTGGCGCCGCCCGCGGAGAGCGCGCCGCCAATGAGTGTCCACAGCATGAGCCAGCCGCCCGGCCAGCCGTCCGCGGCCAGCACCATGGTGGGAATGGTGGTGACGAGCAGGAGTTCGATGATGCGGGGCTTGGTCAGCGCGATGTACGCGCCAATGGTCTTGCGCAGTCCCCCGGCGCTGTGGTCGCGCGGCACCGCGGAATCGGGAGCGAGAAGTGGCGCTGACACGGCTCCATTCTACGCGGAGCCCACCTGACCCCTATCCACCCTTGCACCCAGGGGGAGCCTCCCGATCCGCCCCGGCTCCGTGAACGTTTGGCTCAAGGCGGGACCGTGCCCAACGTGATGCGTGCCACACGCCTCCCGTACGCCGCTAGGCTTGTGCGGTAACCCCGAACCTGCCATTGGGAGCCTTCCGTGACCCTCGCTTGGACCGATACTGACCGCCGCGCCGTTGACACTCTTCGAGTTCTCGCCGCCGATGCCGTGCAGAAGGTGGGCAACGGCCATCCCGGCACCGCAATGTCACTTGCACCTGCCGCATATCTCCTCTTTCAGAACGTCATGCAGCACGATCCCGCTGACCCGCATTGGCTGGGTCGCGATCGCTTTGTGCTCTCGTGCGGACACTCGTCGCTGACGCTGTATTTGCAGCTCTTCGCGTCGGGCTACCCCATGACGCTCGACGACATCAAGTCTCTCCGCACCGAAGGCTCGCAGACGCCCGGTCACCCCGAGTACGGCCACACGCCCGGCGTGGAGATCACCACCGGCCCGCTGGGCTCCGGCATCGCGTCCTCCGTCGGTATGGCAATGGCGGCGCGGCGCGAGCGCGGCCTGCTTGACCCCGACGCCGTTCCTGGCTCTTCCCCCTTTGACCACTTCATCTACGTGATGGTTTCCGACGGCGACCTGCAGGAAGGCATCTCCGCCGAGGCTTCCGCCATCGCTGGTGTGCAGGAGCTGGGCAACCTCATCGTCATTTGGGACGACAACAAGATTTCCATCGAGCACGAGACGCCCATCTCATTCGATGAGGACGTCCTGGGCCGCTACGCCGCTTACGGCTGGCACACGCAGCGCGTTGACTGGGTCACGCCCGAGGGCTACCACGAGAACCCGCAAGCCCTCTATGACGCGGTGCTCGCCGCCAAGGCCGAGACCGGGAAGCCGTCAATCATCGCGCTTTCCACGATCATCGGCTGGCCCGCACCCACCAAGCAGAACACTGGCGGCGTGCACGGCTCGGCTCTTGGGGCCGACGAGGTGGCAGCTACCAAGGTTGCGCTCGGTTTTGATCCGGCTGAGTCTTTTGCCGTGGAGCCCGAGGTGCTTGAGCACACCCTCCAGGTGCGCGAGCGCGGCGCCAAGGCGCACGCCGAGTGGGAGAAGCGCTTTGGCACGTGGGAAGAGGCGAACCCCGAGCGCGCATCACTGCTCAACCGTCTCCGCAATCACCAGCTGCCCCAAAACTGGGACGGCGTCCTGCCCACCTTCGAGGAGGGGACGTCGGTCGCAACTCGCGCAGCGTCGGGCAAGATCTTGACGGCACTTGCCCCCGTGCTTCCGGAACTATGGGGAGGCTCGGCGGACCTGGCCGGCTCCAACAACACCACCATGGAAGGCGAGCTGTCGTTCCTGCCGCCGCACCGCTCAACGAAGTCGTGGGAGGGCACGTGGTACGGCCGCACCCTGCACTTTGGCATTCGCGAGCACGGCATGGGAGCCATCCTCAACGGCATCACCCTGCACGGCCTCACGCGCGCCTACGGCGGCACCTTCCTGGTCTTCTCTGACTACATGCGTGGCGCCGTGCGCCTCGCCGCGGTGATGGGCATCCCCACCACCTTCGTGTGGTCGCACGATTCCATCGGTGTTGGCGAGGATGGCCCCACCCACCAGCCCGTTGAACACCTCGCCGCGCTGCGCGCCATCCCGGGCCTTGACGTGGTGCGGCCCGCAGACGCCAACGAGACGTCCGCTGCATGGAAGGTCATCCTGGAGACGTGGGACCGGCCGTCTGCGCTCATCCTGTCCCGGCAGAACCTCCCGGTCCTTGCTGGCACCAGCGCCGAGGGTGTTGCGCGCGGCGCCTACGTGCTCGCGGGTGGCGACGAAGAGGCGGACGTGCTGCTCATCGGCACCGGATCAGAGGTGCAGCATGCGGTTGGCGCACGCGAACTCCTGGCCGAGCAGGGCATCAAGGCGCGCGTCATCTCGATGCCGTCCGTTGATCGCTTTGAGCGTCAGGATGACGACTATCGCGAGTCCGTGCTCCCCCGCGCCATCAAGGCCCGCGTGTCCGTTGAGGCGGGCTCACGGCTCGGTTGGCGCGAGTACGTTGGCGACGCCGGCCGCACCGTGTCGATCGACCACTATGGCGAGAGTGCCGATGGCGGCCTGCTCATGAAGAAGTTTGGCTTCACGGCAGAGAATGTGGCCGCCAAGGCCCTGGAGAGCATCGAGGACGCCAAGTGAGTGGCTTCTTGAGCACGTGGGTGGGCGTTGACGACGCCGCACACGTGGCCGTCACCGCCACCGGCGAGGCTGCGGAGGCCGTGTCCACCCACAGCCCCGCCCTCGTGGCCGACGCCGTTGCCTCACGCATTGCCGCCAAGGACTTCACGTTGTGGGGCGAAGAGGCCGAATCCGAATCCAAGATCCGCCTTGGGTGGACCGACGTCTTCGAGACCACGCGCGGCATCCTGCCTGAACTGACCGCGCTGGTTGCGGCCGCCAAGGCAGAGGGCAAGACGCGTGTTGTTCTTGCCGGCATGGGCGGCTCGTCGCTGGGCCCAGAGGTCATCTGCGCCACCTACGACGTTCCGCTCGTCACGCTCGACTCCACCGACCCCGACCAGGTGCGTGACGCCCTCGACGGCGACCTCGAATCCACCATTCTGGTGGTCTCGTCTAAGTCGGGCAGCACCGTGGAAACCGACTCTCAGCGCAGGGCCTTCGAGGAGGCCTTCGAGGCGTCCGGACTGGACCCGCGCCAACACATTGTGGTGGTCACTGACCCCAGTTCACCCCTGCACAAGGCATCCGTTGACGCCGGGTACCGGGCCGTCTTCCTCGCGGACCCCAACGTTGGTGGACGCTTCTCCGTGCTGTCCGCGTTTGGCGTGGTCCCCTCTGCACTGGCTGGCGTTCCTGTGGCCGACATCCTCGACGAGGCGGCCGCCGTTGCGGATTCCTTCGCCGAGGACAACGAGGCAAACCCCGCGATCGTTCTTGGCGCAGCCATGGCCGGCACCTCCCGCGACAAGCTGGTCATCAGCGACGTGGGCTCCGGCCTGGTTGGCTTTGGCGATTGGGCGGAGCAACTCATCGCCGAATCCACGGGCAAGAACGGCGTTGGCGTGCTGCCAGTGGTCGCGGAGGCGAATGCGCCCGACGCTGGCTTGGCTGATGTTCTCGACGTGCGTTTGGCGCCCCTTGACCAGGAAGTTGACGGGCCCGACAACGGCATCGTGGTTGCCGGCACGCTCGGCGGCCAGTTCCTGCTGTGGGAGTACGCAACGTCCATTGCGGGCCGCATCCTTGGCATCAACCCGTTCGATCAGCCCAATGTGGAGTCCGCAAAGGTCGCGTCACGCGCGCTGCTCGACACACTCCCGGAGCCCGAGGCCCCCCTCTTCGTTGACGGCGGCATCGAGGTGCGCGCGCTGCAACTATCGCTCGACGGCGTCACCACCGTGGCGGGCGCACTGTCCGCCCTGGTAGACGCCCTCGGCGAGCGTGGCTACCTGGCCGTGATGGCATACCTTGACCGCGAGGCCAACCCCGCCCTTCCCCAGGTGCGTTCCGCACTCGCGGCTCGCACCGGCCGTCCCACCACCTTTGGCTGGGGTCCGCGCTTCCTGCACTCCACGGGGCAGCTGCACAAAGGCGGCGCGCCAGTTGGTGTGTTCCTGCAGATCACCGGCACCTTCGCAGAAGACCTCGAGATCCTTGGCCGCCCATTCACGTTTGGCCAGCTGATCGCCGCGCAGGCGCAGGGTGACGCTGCGGTGCTTGCGGACCACAACCGTCCCGTACTGCGCCTCAACCTCACGGATAGCGCCCAAGTAGCAACCCTGATCGCCCTGCTGAAAGGCTGACGCGTGCCCAACCCGCTGCGGGATCCCCGCGACCGCCGCCTTCCCCGCATCGCCGGTTCATGTGGACTGGTGATGTTTGGCGTTACAGGAGACCTCGCGCGCAAGAAGCTCATGCCCGCGGTCTACGACCTCGCCAATCGCGGGCTGTTGCCGCCCGCGTTCGCGCTAACGGGCTTTGCCAGGCGCGATTGGGACGAGCAGGACTTTGCCCAAGTGGTGCACGACTCCGTCAAGGAATACGCCCGCACCCCCTTCCGCGAGGAGACCTGGAAGCAGCTGGCGCAAGGCATCCGCTTTGTGCAGGGCACTTTCGACGACCCAGAGGCATTCGCCCGCTTGCGCCAAACGGTGGAAGAGCTCGACGAGCAGCGCGGCACTCACGGCAACCACGCGTTCTACCTGTCCATCCCGCCCTCCGCGTTCCCGCAGGTAGTGCGGCAGTTGCGCGACTCGGGCCTCTCGGATCCCAAGGAACACACGTGGCGACGCGTAGTCATTGAGAAGCCCTTTGGCCACGACCTCGCGTCCGCCAACGAGCTTGACGCCGTGGTGAGCGAGGTCTTCCCGCCCGATTCCGTGTTCCGCATCGACCATTACCTGGGCAAGGAGACGGTGCAGAACCTGCTCGCGCTGCGCTTTGCCAACCAGCTCTTTGAGCCCATCTGGAACTCGCAGTACATCGACCACGTGCAGATCACCATGGCTGAGGACATCGGCATTGGCTCGCGCGCGGGCTACTTTGACGGCATCGGCACGGCCCGCGACGTGATCCAGAACCACCTCCTGCAGCTCTTCGCCCTCACCGCCATGGAGGAGCCCGCATCATTCGACGCGTCGGACCTGCGCACCGAGAAGGAAAAGGTCTTGCGCTCAGTTCGTTTGCCCCACGACCTTGCCGAGGGCACGGCTCGTGGCCAGTACGCGGCGGGCTGGCGCGGTGGGGAGAAGGTGGGCGGCTTCTTGCAAGAGGACGGCATCTCCCCTGACTCCATCACGGAGACCTACGCCGCGATCCGCCTTGACGTCCCCAACCGACGCTGGGCCGGGACCCCGTTCTACCTGCGCGCGGGCAAGCGTCTTGGCCGTCGCGTCACGGAGATTGCGCTCGTGTTCAAGAAGGTGCCCATGCCGTATTTCCAGCAGATCGAGGGTTCCGAGACTGGTGCAAACGCCCTCGTAATCCGAGTGCAGCCGGACGAAGGCGTGACGCTCAAGTTTGGCTCCAAGGTGCCCGGCACCACCATGGAAGTACGTGACGTCACCATGGACTTCGCGTACGGCAATGCCTTCACAGAGACCTCCCCAGAGGCATACGAGCGCCTCATCCTCGACGTATTGCTCGGTGACCCGCCCCTCTTCCCGCGCCACGAAGAAGTAGCGTTGTCGTGGGAGATCCTGGACCCCATCACGGACTTCTGGGCCACGCAGGGCCAGCCGGAACAGTACCGCTCCGGCACGTGGGGGCCCGCGAGCTCTGACGCCATGATGGCCCGCGACGGCCGTATCTGGAGGCGACCATGATCATCGAGCTTCCCAACACCACCACGGTGGAGATCAACCGCAGGCTCGTGGAAACGCGCAAGGAGGGTGGCGTCATCACGCTTGGCCGCGTCATGACCCTGGTCATCGATGCCACGGGCGCCAACGCCGAAGACGCTATCGCCACCGCCAACGTGGCCTCACGTGAGCACCCTTGCCGCATCATCATCATCTCCCCCGGCGACGCAACCGAGGCCCGTCTCGACGCGGAAATCAGGGTGGGCGGAGACGCAGGTGCGTCAGAAGTTGTGGTGCTGCGGCCGTCGGGCCAGCAAATCCAGCACGAGGACACGCTCGTTGCTCCCCTACTGTTGCCAGACACGCCAATCGTTGTCTGGTGGCCGGCCGGCGTGCCTCACGACACCTCGCGCACGGGCCTTGGCCAAATGGCGCAGCGCCGCATCACGGACGCGAAGGGCGAGCCCGATCCCGTGAAGACGCTCCGTTCACTCGCTGAGTGCTACCGCGCCGGCGACACGGACCTCGCGTGGACACGCGTCACCAACTGGCGCGCGCTGCTCGCCTCCGCTCTTGAGCAGGTGACCGATCAGCGTGTCACGCGCGCGCGCATCCATGGCGACACCAACAGCCCGTCCATCCTGCTACTGGGCGCGTGGTTGCGATCGCGGCTTGGTTGCGAGATCGCCGCGACCTACGACGACGCCGCCAAGGGGCTGCAGCACATCGTGCTGGAGACGCCGAGCGGCGAAATCGGCATCTTCCGGCCCGACGGCCAGAACGCCACCATCGAACAGCCGGATCAGCCCTCACACACCATCGCGTTGCCCGCGCGCACTCTCAACGAGTGCCTCGCGGAGGAATTGCGGCGCATGGACGACGATGTTGTCTACGGCGAAGTGCTCGCCGCCTTCGCGGCAGGGTGATCGGAAGCAAAACCACGGGAAGCAGTGCCAAGATGAATGGTGCCAACAAGAAGAGGGCCAACATGATCACGCCCACGCGGCAGGTTGTTGTCTATCCGGACGCCAACACGGTGGCACCGAGAACCCGCACAGCCGCGCCACGATGCCCAGCACCACCAGCACGAACAG
>CAYMRO010000049.1:0-11843 GCA_964392875.1 uncultured Demequinaceae bacterium | reverse complement strand
AGTGGTGCATCTGGCGAACAAGCAGACCGCCGGGCACCTGGAAGCTCGTCACGAGGGTGGACTCGAACGCCTTCGACATGGTCACGCCATGCATGGTCTCGAAGGTGCCGTGGTACGTCACCACATCCATGGACGGCACAAAGAACGCCGTGAGGAAAATACCGGTGATGAGGAGCACGAGGAACGAATAGAGCGCGATCTCGCCGAGCATGAATGACCAGTGGTCAGGGAACAGCTTGCGCGCAAAGTACTTGACGAACGATCCAATGGAGGTGCGTTCATCGAGCCAATTCGCAGTGCCGGACGCTGCCGCTTCTACTTTGGTGGCCATCAGGCGTCAGCCCCTTCGTTCGACGCTGCAGCGGTGGGTTCAGGCGTGGTGCCCTTGAGGCGGTCCCAGTAGGACGGGCCAACGGGCTCGTGGAAGTCGCTCTGGGCCACGATGTAGCCTTCGTCGTCTACCGCAATGGGCAACTGGGGGAGCGGTCGCTTCGCGGGTCCAAAGATGACCTTGGCGCCGTTGGCAACGTCGAACGTGGACTGGTGGCAAGGGCACAGCAAGTGGTGCGTCTGCTGTTCGTAGAGCGCCACGGGGCAGCCAACGTGGGTGCAGACCTTGGAGTACGCGATGATGCCGTCGAAGGACCAGTCTTCCTTGCCGGGCTGCAGGTTGAGAGCCGCAGGGTCCATGCGAATGAGCAGCACGATCGCCTTGGCCTTCTCCTCGAGCTTGCCGTGCTCCAGTTCGTTGAGACCCTCGGGGATGACGTGGAAGACGGAGCCGATCGTGACGTCAGACGCCTTGATAGGCGTGCCATCGGGGTCTCGCGCAAGGCGCGTGCCCTTTTTCCACATCGTGTGGCGGAACTGCGAGACGTTCCAGTCGCCGCCCATGTTGCCAATTTGCGGCACCAGCACTGCGAGCGGAGCGATTGCCACCGCCGTGATGAGCGATCCCTTGAGCAGAGTGCGGCGGCTGGTGGTGAGGCCTGAGTCTTCTGCGCCGTCCTTGAGGTTCTGGATGGCGCCCGCGCGGCCCTCATCCGAGGAGCGCATGGGGTGACGCTCCTCGATCATCTCGTGGTCGCGCATGAGGGTCCGCGCCCAGTGGATGGCGCCAATTCCAATGCCGATCATTGCGAGGAAGAGGCTCGCGCCGAGCAATCCGTTGACGAGGCGGATTGAGGCGACCTCTTCCGTCTGGTCCTGCGCAAAGTAGACGGCGATTGAGGCGATGGTGCCCAGGATGGAGATCCCAAAGAGAACTGCCACTTGACGCTCGGCGCGCTTGGCGGCCTTGGGGTCAACGTCAGCCCGGCGAGGCCGGTGGTAGGGCAAGCCGGGGTCTACCCACTCGCCATCCACGTGGGTTGGGGTTGTCTGCTGCTTCTCGTCGGTGCTCATGAGGCGCGCGCCCCCACGTACACAGTGCTGGCGATGATGAGGCCCAGCGCTACGAGCCAGCCCCAGAAGCCTTCGGCCACGGGGCCGATGCTGCCGAGCGGGAGGCCGCCAGGGGAGCCCTGCTTCTGGAAGTCGAGGTACGCGATGATGTTGCGCTTGTTCTCTGGCGTGATGTTCGCGTCATTGAACACGGGCATCGACTGCGGCCCCACGAGCATGGCTTCAAAGATGTGCGTGTTCGATGTGCTCCACAGGTTGGGAGCGAACTTGCCTTGCGTGAGCGCACCTCCGCCGCCGATGGAACCGTGGCACATGGCGCAGTTGGTGCGGAAGATCTCCATGCCCACCGCGGGGTCACCGAGGGCGGGGTCAACCATCTCCGCGGTGGGGACTGCGGGCCCCTCACCAAGCGACGCAACATATGCGGCGAGCTGGTCAATCTGCGGCTGCGCGAACTGGGGACGCTTGGCCTGCACCTGCGGTCCGGATTGCTGCGCGGGCATACGGCCCGTGCCCACCTGGAAGTTGACCGCGGCTGCACCAACGCCAATGAGCGATGGCGCTACGCCTTCCGTGCCTTGCGCATCCATGCCGTGGCACGATGCACAGTTGGCGGCGAAGAGCTTCTGACCCTCTGCGACGTCGTTCGCAGTTGCGGTGCTTGCCTTGGCGGGGGAGCCGCTCGCGGCGAATCCGATTGCCGTCAACGCGGCGAGGAGCATGAGAACGAGGATGACGGGAGCCGACTTGCTGTAGCGCCGGCGGGCGAGGGCGTTCATCACTCTCCTTACTTGATCAGGTAGATCACGGTGAACAGGGCAACCCAGACGACATCAACGAAGGGCCAGTAGTACGACACCACAATGGCGGTTGTCGCCTCGTGGGTCCCAAATTTCTTGGCAACGAAGGATCGCCCGAGTACAAACAGCATCGCTATGAGTCCGCCGAGGACGTGCAGACCGTGGAAGCCGGTGGTGAGGTAGAACACGGAGCCGTAAGGACTCGACGAGATCGTGAGGCCCTCAGAGATGAGGCCCGCGTATTCGTAAATCTGGCCCGCGACGAACACGGAACCCATGATGTAGGTGAGGACAAACCACTCCTGCATGCCCCACTGGCGGGGATTGAACAGTGAACCCGCGCGGCGCGCCTGGTATCGCTCGGCGGCCCAGACTCCGGCCTGCGCGGTGAACGATGACAGCACCAGCACAGTGGTGTTGGCGAGGGCGAAGGGCACGTTGAGGTGTGGCGTCCACTTCTCCCATTCTTCCGGCACTTCTGCGCGAAGGGTGAAGTACATGGCGAACAGTCCGGCAAAGAACATCAGTTCCGAACTGAGCCAGACGATGGTGCCAACCGCAACCTGGTTGGGGCGCGTTGCGTGAAGAGGCGACGCGACGGTCGTTGCCTGGGACATAGGTCCCATTATTGCGTACGTGTGCCCTGGTGTGTGCCATTGTCCGACGCTCCGGCGAGCCATGCGCGCGAGGTCGCCGACGGCTGGGGTTTGGGCGTGCGAGAATGGCCTGCATGAGCGAAGTGGTGACGCACGAAGGCGCTGCGCCGGCACCCCGGCCCGCGCGTATTTTGATCTACAGCGATGACCGCAATGTGCGCGAAAATGTGCGCTTTGCGGTGGGCTCGGCGAGTCACGGACGCCCCGTGGAATGGACCGAAACCGCAACGCACGCCGCCGTCATCAGCGCAATCGACGCCTCCACGTTTGACTTGGTGATTCTCGACGGCGAGGCCGCCAAATCGGGAGGCATGGGCCTGTGTCGCCAGTTGAAGCACGAGCTGTACAACTGCCCCCCCATGCTGTTGCTCGTTGGGCGTCCAACTGACGCTTGGTTGGCAACGTGGTCAGAGGCGGACGCCGCGGTGTCGCATCCGCTTGACCCCTTTGTGGTGCGCGAGGCGGTTGACGAGTTCTTCGCGCCGGCCGCCGCACACTAGGCGGCGCGCATGGCCACGCTGCAGGAGTTGCTGTCCCGCCTTGTTGAGCACGATGACCTCACGGCCGATGAAACAGCTGCGGTCATGGACATGGTGCTGACTGACAACGCGTCGCCCGTTGTCATGGGCGCCTTCCTCGCGGCGTTGCGCGTCAAGCGCGAGACGCCAGAGGAAGTGGCTGGCCTGGCAAGTGCCATGCTGTCCCACGCCATTCGCATCGAGGTTCCCGGCCGTTGCGTGGACGTGGTTGGCACCGGCGGCGACGGCCAAAACACCGTCAACGTGTCCACCATGGCTGCGCTCGTAGTTGCCGGAGCGGGCCTCACGGTGGTCAAGCACGGCAACCGGGGCGCCACCTCGATGTCGGGCTCAGCTGATGTGCTGGCCCAGCTGGGGGTGCGGCTGGACCTGCCGCCTGCACGGGTGGCGGAACTTGCCACTGAGGTGGGCATCACCTTCTGCTTTGCGCAGGTTTTCCATCCAGCGATGAGGCATGCCATGCCCGTTCGACGCGAAATCGGCATTCCCACCACGCTGAATATCCTTGGCCCGCTGACCAATCCCGCGCAGCCCATCGTGAACGCGATCGGGTCCTCAAGTTTGCGCGTCTCGCCCGTGATCGCCGGAGTGATCGCGTCCCAGGGGCGGGAGGGACTCGTTTTCCACGGGGACGACGGGCTCGACGAGCTAGCGCCCACCGGCGCCGCAACCTTGTGGGAGGTGCGCGGCGGGGGAGTGACTGAGTTGCGCCTTGACCCCGTTACGGATCTTGGCTTGATGCGGGTCACCATCGACGATCTGCGAGGCGGCGACGCCGCCGCTAACGCCGCCGTGGTGCGTGAAGTACTCGCGGGCCGAGGCGGCGCGGCACGCGAGACCGTGTTGCTCAATGCGGCGGCCGGAATCGTTGCCGATGGGACCTTGCCTGGCACCGCGAGTGGCACCATCGTGGAGCGCTTTGCGGCGGCTATTGACCACGCCGCGCTGGCGATTGACTCGGGGGCCACCGCGAGCGTCCTCGATCGCTGGATTGCCGCAACTGCCGCGTAAGTAACGCTGCCAATCTTGGCGACGTGCCTGGTAGTGGGCCTATTTTCGCCTCGCCTTGACGAAAACGACTTTCGAACCTAGCGTTCCCGACAACGTTATCGAAATCGTTATCGACGAGGAGTCGAAGCGCGAACCGACAACGAGGAATCGATGGCACGTGCCCCGGCCACAACGCGGTGACCTGGACGCGAGCCAAGTGCGCAAAGGAGCGTTCATGTCCAGGACTCGAACCATGGCGGCCCTCTCAGGGATCGCGGCAATGCTCGCGGCGGTGGTCATCTCCGTGCCCGCAAATGCGGCGACGAGCACCTCAGTGCTGTCCGAGAATTTCAATGAGTCTTCCCTTGGAGCTCTACAAACTTCCGGTAGCCCCACGGTGACCTATGTCGCCGATCCAGACGATGCCGGGAAC
Source organism: uncultured Demequinaceae bacterium (assembly GCA_964392875.1). Classification (GTDB taxonomy): domain Bacteria; phylum Actinomycetota; class Actinomycetes; order Actinomycetales; family Demequinaceae; genus Demequina. Next base: position 7,021 of record CAYMRO010000049.1, on the reverse strand, counting down.
GTGGTTGTGAAGCTCACGGACAGGGCAAACGAGTGGGACTCGCTGCAAACGGCAAGCGGACTGCTGGCCTTGGGCACCAACTACGACTTCTCCGCGAGAGTGCGCCTCGCGGACGCGGGGGCGAGCCCCGCCTCAGTAGTCCTGCGCAACAACAGCACGTATGCACCACTGGCGTCTGCGACCGTCTCGGGCACCGAATGGACGGTGCTCTCCGGAAGTTACATGCCTGCGGCGGACAACGTTTCCGTGCAGTTCGCTGCTCCTGCTGGCGTGGACCTGCTCGTTGATGACGTTGTGGTGACGTCACCCGAGCCAGAAGAGTGCACGCCTAGCCCCATCTCTTTCCAATCGGTCGACTTTGAGGACGGAACGCTGGGGGCGTGGCAGCAAAACGGTGGGCCGACCCTCGCGTATGTGGCGGATCCTGCCGACGCAGGCAACCAGGTGCTCAGCGTCTCCGGACGCGCGAACGGCTATGACGGCATTCAATCTGCGGTTGGTGCATTCAGCGAAGGAGTGCAGTACACGATCTCGGCACGCGTGCGTACCAATGGCGTGGACGCCCAAGCACACTTCACGTTCAACGACCCTGGCGCCTCCAACCAATACGACTGGAAGGGCACCGTTAACACCGGCACTGCCAGCGAGTGGACCACCATGACGGGCACCTTCACGCCCAGCGCAGAGGCGAGTTCCGCCAAGATCTACATGGAGGTTGAGGGGCTCAACGACTACCTCATCGACGACATCTCCGTGACCTACCTGTCCGTGTGTGCCGACGGCCCCCAGCCTGGAGACGTAGCTCTCAGCACGGGCTTTGAAGACGGACTCGACGGCTGGGTGAAGCGCGACAACGGCACGGGCGACTTCTCTGTGGCCCAGACGGACACCGACGCCCACAGTGGCGACTACTCGGCGCTCGTCTCGGACCGTGTCCACCAGGGCAATGGCATCGGCCACGACGTGACCGCCCTGCTTGAACCGGGCACGCAATACGAGCTCACCGCGTGGGTCAAGCTCGCGAGCGCAGCGTCCGATGGCTTGTGGCTGTCCCTGCAATCCACCACGGGTGGCACAGACGCCTTCAGCACGCTCGCGCAGTTCACTGGACTCTCCGGTGGCGACTGGCACCAAGTGACCGCCACATTCAACGTCTCAGCGGCAGATTCGCTCTTCCTTTACTTCGAGACGCCGTACCAAAGCGGAGACGCTGGCGACACCACGAGCATCTACCTCGATGACGTGTCCATCGTGGTCCCCGAGCCGCCAGTGGTGCAGGACATCACGCCCATCAAGAACACCGTTGACTTCCCGCTCGGCGTAGCGATCGACAACCGCGAGACGCTCGGCGTGCCCTCGGAGGTGCTCCTCAAGCACTTCAACCAGATCACGCCAGAGAACTACATGAAGCCGGAGGCGTGGTACGACGCGGAAGGCAACTGGGCGCCCAACTCGGCTCAAATTGACCCGCTGATGGACTTCGCGAAGGCGAACGACATCCGCGTCTACGGTCACGTGCTCGTGTGGCACAGCCAGACGCCCGAATGGTTCTTCCAGAAGGGCAACGGCGACACCACGCCGCTGACCAATTCGGATGCCGACAAGCAGATTCTGCGCGACCGCATGCGCACCCACATCAACAACGTGGCCGAGTACCTCCACCAGTGGGGCGACTTTGGTCCAGACAACCCGCTCAAGGCTTTTGACGTGGTGAATGAGGTTGTGAACGACGCGGCCTCGCCCGAGACAAACGGGCTGCGCAATTCCGAGTGGTACCGGATTCTGGGCGAAGAGTTCATCGGTGACGCCTTCACCTACGCGGATGAGGCGTTCAACCACACCTACGCGGCGGACAGCGCCGACCGTCCGGTGAAGCTCTTCATCAACGACTACAACACGGAGCAAGCTGGCAAACGAGCGCGCTACCTCGCGTTGGTGGATCGCCTGATTGCGGCAAACGTCCCCGTTGACGGCATCGGGCACCAGTTTCACTTGAGCCTGGCGTTCCCCGTCTCGTCGCTTGAGGACGCGCTCAGCGACGCGGCAACACGCGGGCTGCTGCAGGCGGTCACGGAATTTGACGTGACCACGGGCACACCAGAGTCCACGGCCAAATTCATCGACCAGGGTTACTACTACCGCGACGCGTTCAACATCTTCCGTGCGCACGCGGCACAGCTCTTCTCGGTGACCGTGTGGGGCCTCAACGATGCGCGCTCATGGCGTGACTCAAGCGGTGGCCCGCTCATCTTTGACGATGGCTTCCAGGCCAAGCCGGCCTACTACGGCATCGTGGAGGGCCACAGTGACGAGGCTCCGCTGCCCCCCAGGCTGCGAACCGCGGTTTCGTTCGCAGAACCGAGCGGCGGCGTCACGGCAGCCGACTGGAAGCTCCTGCCGTTGCTGCCAGCGGGAGACAACGCTGGCTTCCAGACGCGTTGGGCAAGCGACCACGCCACCGTGTATGTCAACGTGGCCGACGCCACGGTTGACGACACCGATGCCGTCACCGTGCAAGTGGGCGACGACAACTACACGCTGCCGCGCTCCGGTGGGGCACTCGGCACGGTGACGGAGGGCGCAGGAGGCTACTCGGCCGTCCTTGAGGTGCCGCTCGCTGGCGCCGCGGAGGGTGACAGCATCCAACTTGACGTGCGGGTTACCGACGGCGCCACCACAACCGGCTGGAACACGCCGGGCGTCACCGGAACCGTGACTCTCGTTGAGTCGCTGTCCCACGTCAATATTCCGGAGGCGGCGCTTGCCCCCACCATCGACGGCAACCTCGATCCGGTGTGGAGCACTTCCAGCGACGTGCAGACCCTCAAGCAGGTGTCCGGCACCGACGGAGCCATCGGCACCTTCCACTTGCTGTGGAAGGGCCAGACGCTGTACCTGTATGCGAATGTCGCAGACCCCATCGTTGACACCACGGGCTCCGACCCCTGGACCAAGGACTCGGTGGAGATCTACGTCGATGGCGGCAACGCCAAGAACGGCTCGTACCGCTATGACGACACCCAAATCCGCATCAACGCGGACAACGGTCTGTCGTTTGGTACTGGCGACGAGGCGTTCCAGGCCAACAGGGTCCAGTCCTCGACCCAGATCGTGGACGGCGGCTATGTTGTCGAGGCGGCGATTAGCCTCCTCGAGTACGGCGGCCTGGGCACCGTTCAGGGCCTTGATGTTCAGGTCAACGACGCTAGCGGTGGAGCCCGCACGGCGATCCGAAACTGGGCGGATCCCACGGGGGCCGGCTACCAGACCACCGCACGTTGGGGTGTCGCGAGCCTCGTTGAGGGCACCCTCATCGACCAGGCGCTCTTCACTCCCGTGGTCTCCGGCGCAGCGGTTGTGGGCACCACTCTCAAGGTGACTGGCGTGCCTACCGGCACCACGCTCACCTATCAGTGGCTGCGCAACGACAAGGTCATCTCCGGAGCCACCAAGTCAACCTACAAGCTGACAACGGCCGACGCCGGCACCAAGGTGAGCGTTCGGGTCACGAGCGCGCTGGCTGGGTACAACGACCTCACCAGGACGTCGGCCAAGACAGCTACGGTGCTCAAGACCTTCTCAAAGGTCTCGACGCCCAAGATCGTAGGCAGTGTCACGGTGGGCAGGACCGTCAAGGCGCAGCTGTCCGCATGGTCGCCAAAAGCCTCGTTTAAGTACCAGTGGTACAGCAACGGCGAGGCGATCAACGGCGCTACGCACTCCTCATTCAAGATCACGCGCTCGCAGGCTGGCACCACCCTGACCGTGAGGGTCACCGGCTCGCGCAGCGGGTATCTGTCAGTCACGAAGGTATCCAGCGGCAAGAAGGTGCCTTTGCTCACCCTCACGGTGAGGGGCTCGCAACTGCACGGCCCCACGCGTGTGGGCGGCACGCTCAAGGTCACGCCCGGTGCCTCGCGCCCCGTCGCGACGGTCAAGACCTACCAGTGGTACGTGAACGGCAAGGCGATCTCCGGCGCCACCAAGTCCACGTATGTGGTCAAGGCCGCGCAGAAAGGAAAGCGCTTGACGGTGAAGGTCACTTACAAGGCCAAGGGTTACGCAACCAAGGTCGTTGTGGTGGGTCCCACCTATCACATCTCGTCAGCGCGCTAGCGGGTGGCGTCGCCGGCGCTGGCACGGTCTGCTTCCCTGGCCGTGACCCAGCGCCGGTGACGCCCCGCACCATTGGTGGGCATTGACCACTCGCCGTCCACGTATAGCAAGCGCGTGCCTGCCTTCTCAAGCCACCGCGAAACGAGTTCTCGCTCTTCCACCAGCACGGTCTGTGGAACGTCCAGCGATTGGGTGAGAATCCTTAGGCGATCGGCCGCGGCCCACACTCCAGTGGTCACCCGCTCGGATCCTACGAGCGCACCCTCCGCAAAGCCGGCCACATCCCAGCCGTCCCCAGAGGGACGCGCGGCGATGATCGAACACCGCGCGAGGGCATCGAGCCGCTGAGCCCGCATCGCGCCCTCCACAAACGCGCTGACGCCATCTCGCAACTGGGCCGCACGCTCAAAGTTGAGACTGTCAGCGTGCTCCATGATGACGGTCTCCAGCACTGACACCATGGCGGAGGGGTCCAGCGTGAGTGCCGTGCGCGCTTGGGAGATGACGGCCTCGTAACCCGCATCCGCGCCGCGCACGCATGGCGCGCTGCATGCCCCAAGGTCCATGAGCAGGCACGCCCGGGCACCCGGACGGGGAGTGACCGGCAGGCGAGTGGTGCACGTGCGCACTCCGAGCGCCACTTGCGTGACTTCTATGGCGAGCCGAGCGTCGCTCGCGCCGCGCATGGGACCCAGCACAGCGTCGGCCTTACCAAGGGAGCGGGAGACGGTGAGGCGCGGGTACCGCTCGTCCGTGAGGCGCACCCAAGCCGTGCGTTCTGGGCGCGCGGAGCGGCGGTTGTAGCGGGGGCGGTACTCGTCAATGAGGCGCACTTCCCGCACGTTCGCCTCGAGTTCAGTGGCGCACACGATGGTGTCCACGCTGACTGCAAGTTCCAGCATGTCCCGCACGCCGCGACGCTGCTCGGCGCGCGTGAAGTAGGACTTGACGCGCGACCGCAAGTTCTTTGAAGTGCCCACATATAGGCGCTCGCCTTGTGGACCGCGGAAGATGTAGACGCCGGGCTTGGAGGGCACGGACTCGGCCATGCGCGCCTTTTTGCGCACACGCTCCGGCATGGGATTACGCAAGGCGTCGAGGTCCTCGCGATGGGTGATGCCGAACGCAGCGAGCCTTTCAAACATCTTGTGCATGATTTCCGCAGTTGCGCGGGCGTCGGACAGCGCACGGTGGTTTGGCGTGACCTCCGTGCCGAATACGCGCGCGAGGGTAGACAGCTTCTTGTTGGGAGCTTCTTCCTTGGTGGTGGCCCGGCGCGCGAGCGTGACGGTGTCCACTACCTCGTTACTAGGCCATTTGTAGCCGTTGGTACGGCACGCGGCGCGCAGGAAGCCGGTGTCGAACGGTGCGTTGTGGGCCACGAGCACCGCGTTGCCGAGGAACTCGAGAAAGGCGGGCAGCACCTCTTCGATGGGCGGGGCCGCTACCACCATGGCGTCGGTGATGCCCGTGAGCGCCACGATCATTGGCGGGATGGCGAGCCCTGGATTGACGAGGGTCTGGAACTCGCCAACGACCTCGCCGCCGCGCGTCTTGACCGCCCCGATCTCGGTGATGCGGCTCGAGACGGGGCTGCCGCCCGTGGTTTCAAGGTCGACTGTGACGAAGGTGGTCTGTGAGAGAGGCTCTCCGAAGTCATCAAGGGTGCGCTGCAGATGCAGGAGCTCCTCGACGGTTGACGACGGAGTTTGGGCCATGAGCCGAATCTACGTCGCGGTACTGACACCCGTCATGTCAGTGGCCGTCGCTACGGTCAAAGCATGATTATTGATTGCGATACCTGTGAGGTCCGCGGCAAGGCGTGCGCGGACTGCGTTGTCTCGTTTCTGACCATCGGCGTACGGCCGGCGGATCCCGTGGTCGAACTCGACGCGGATGTCACTGCGGCTGTCACGGCCCTCGCTGCCGGCGGACTCATTCCGCCGCTGCGGCTCCAACCGGCGCACCTGGGGGCGCGGCACGCGGGCTAGCGCTCAGTGATTTCCGGTGGCCCGCGTGTCCTGGTACAGGTCTTCCACGGCTTGCGCGTAGTCGCGTAGCACGAGGTTGCGCTTCACCTTGAGGGACGGCGTGAGGTAGCCGTTCGCGATCGTGAGGTCGCCGGGCAGAATCTCGTACTTGCGGATGGATTCCGCTTGCGACACCACCGTATTGGCGCGTTCAACCGCTTTGTCGAGATGCTCAAGGATGACGGGGTCGGCGGCCGCCTCCGCCACGGTCATTGCCGGCATTTTGTGGCTCTTGAGCCAGCCCGGAAGAGCCTCATCGTCGAGCGTGATGAGCGCCCCAATGAAGGGGCGGTTGTCGCCAACCACCACCACTTGACTAACGAGGGCGTACGCGCGCAGGCGGTCCTCGAGCACCGCAGGAGCCACATTCTTGCCGCCAGCCGTGACGATGATTTCTTTCTTGCGGCCCGTGAGGAACAAGTAGCCGTCCTCGTCTTCATAGCCAATGTCGCCGGAGCGGAACCAGCCACCCTCAAACGCCTCTTCGGTTGCCTCTGGGTTGTGGTGGTAGCTCTCGAAGACGATGGGGCCGCGCATGAGCACCTCCCCGTCCTCAGCGATCTTCACCTCGGTGCCGGATAGCGGCAGCCCAACGGAGCCGATCTTTGACAGCGTTGGCCTGTTCACGTGGCTCGCCGCCGTGGTCTCTGTAAGGCCGTAACCCTCCAGCACGGTGATGCCGAGCCCGCGGTAAAAGTGACCGAGCCGCTCGCCAAGCGGAGCGGATCCGGATACGGCCCATTGCGCCCGGCCGCCAACCAGATCAACGATGCGGTGCAGCACCAGCTTGTGGGCAAGGGCGTGCTGCAGCTTGAGCACAACGCCCGGTCCGGACTTGGTGTCGAGTGCCCGCGAGTAGTCGATTGACTGCTTGG
>CAYMRO010000048.1:0-11854 GCA_964392875.1 uncultured Demequinaceae bacterium | reverse complement strand
CTGCGCGTCGACCACCTCCGTGACGTCGCCTCGGTAATAGTCGCCATCGGTGGTGCCGGGGACCATGGGGTGGGGCGCGGCGAGCATTCCGGTCTCAAGGGGTGCGAGCAGGTCTTGCTTCTCGAAGATGAGCCCCTCGCGGGTTGGCCCAGCGAGTTCGTACTCGTTGGTCATGGTGAGGGCGCGCGTTGGGCACGCTTCAATGCACATGGCACAGAAGATGCACCGCAGATAGTTGATCTGGTAGACGCGGCCGTACCGCTCGCCCGGGCTGAACTGCTGGTCAACCGTGTTGGAGTCAGCCTCAACGTAGATGGCGTCTGCCGGGCACGCCCACGCGCAGAGCTCGCAGCCGATGCACTTCTCAAGGCCATCCGCGTAGCGGTTCAATTGGTGGCGACCGTGATACCGCGGCATGGGCGGCGTCTTCTTGTACGGGTATTGCTCCGTGACTACGGGCTTGAAGAAGTTGCGCAGGGTCACGCCAAAGCCTGCGACCGGTGCCAGCACCTCGCCAATGGCGCCCTTCTTGGGGAAGTTTGAAACGAAGGGCGTGGTGGCTCCATCGCGTTCGCGGTTAACCTCCCACCGCTCGTCGTGCTCAGACATCTTCTTGCCTTTCGCTAGCGGCGACGCGTGCCTCCACGGTGCGCCCGGAACGGGGCGACGGGGGCAGCACTTGGTGCGGAAGCGGCGGTACGGGGTAGCCACCGGCAAATGCGTCAAGCACTTGCGGCTCGGAGTCGCCATCTTCCGGCTCAGGCGTGTTCTTGGCGTTGTCGCTGATGAAGCTCCACACCGCAATCACGATCAGGATGGCAACCACCCCGGCCACGGCGTCAAACACGTTGAGGTTGCGTCCCCACGCGCCGAACGCTTGGCGCCCAACCGCGAAGAACGCGAGCCAGCCCAGCCCAACGGGGATGAGTATCTTCCATCCCAGTTTCATGAATTGGTCGTAGCGGAAGCGCAGCAGGGAGCCGCGGATCCACACAAACACAAACATGATGAGCCAGATCTTGATGATGAGCCAGATGGGCGGGAAGATTCCCGAATTGAGCATTTCCGCGCCGGGCCATGACGCCGCCCACGGCGCTCGCCAGCCGCCCAAGAACAGGGTGGCCGCGATCGCGGATACGTTGATCATGTTCATGTATTCGGCGAGGAAGTACCACGCGAACTTGGTGGAGGAGTACTCCGTCATGAAGCCGGCCACGAGCTCGCCCTCCGCCTCTGGGAGGTCAAAGGGCAGGCGGTTGGTCTCGCCGATCATGGAGATGACGTACAGCACGAATGCGGGGAACAGCGGCCATATCCACCAACGGTCCGTCTGGGCGTCCACGATGTTGGCGGTGCTCATGGAGCCGGAGAGCATGAACACGGTGACGAGCGAGAGGCCCATGGCGAGCTCGTAGGAGATCACCTGGGCCGTTGACCGCACCGAACCCATGAGCGGGTAGGTGGACCCAGAGGCCCAACCACCAAGCACGATGCCGTAGACGCCAATGGACGCGCACGCCAGCACGTACAGCACGGCAACCGGGAAGTCGGTCAGCTGCAGCGGCGTGATCTCATCGGTGAAGGGGATGCGCGTTGCGGGTCCAAACGGGATTACCGCAAAGATCAACAGCGCACAGAACACGGAGATGATGGGCGCCAGGATGTAGACAACCTTCTCCGCGGCCCGCACCGTGATGTCTTCCTTGAAAACCAGCTTGATGGCATCCATCACGGACTGCAGCAAACCGAAGGGGCCGTGCACGTTGGGACCCGGACGCGCCTGGAGGCGGCCAATCACGCGGCGCTCAAACCACACCGCGAACAGCACGGATAGCAGCAAGAACACGAGCACCAGTACTGCCTTGATGATCACTAGCCAGATCGAGTCACCCGCGAGCGTGGCGTCGTGAATGCATGTGGTCTGCGCCTCGGTGGCCGCAACGGTCGCGTCCGTCATGCCACACAACTTCTGCACGTGGGTGAGCGCGGTGTTGGTGTCCACCACCGGCATCGGCGTTGGTGCCACGGCCGCGGCGTGCACCATCAGGCTCAACGCGCTCATCCAGGCACCCCCTTGACGGTGACAGTGGCACCCGGCTCCACGCCCAGATCCCTGGCAACCCACGAACCCGGCGACTTGGTTGGCACCCACACCACGCCGTCGGCCATTTCAGTGATGACAACGGGCAGTTCGATAGTGGCGCGCGCCGCCCCCTTGACGGTGATGGTGGCGCCAACGCCAAGACGTGCGGCGGTGGCGGCGGAGATGCGGGCAACCGAGATGCGGCCCGTTCCCGCAAGATACGGCTCGCCGTCTTGCAAGGCGCCCTCGTCAACCAGTTGGTGCCAAGACGCCAGCACGGTTGTTGCGGCTTCGTCATTGCCCGACGCTGGGGCTGGCTTCACGTTTGGCGCTGCGGGCCGCGTCTGGTCGTCGGCGCCGAGCGCCGACAGTTCCGCGGCGACGTGGCCAACGGTTGCCGTGCCAAGATTCACGCCCAGCTCGCGCGCGAGAATATCCAGCACGCGGTGATCGCTCAGCGCGTCGGTGGAGATGGCGGTGGCGAAGGAACGCAGGCGTCCCTCCCAGTTGACGTAGGTGCCGGACTTCTCTGACGGGGGTGCCACGGGCAGCACCACATCCGCGTAGTCGGCAAGTTCTCCGCGGCGCACCTCAAGGCTCACCACAAAGTCCGTCTTGGTGAGCGCCTTGGCAACGTCGCCCGTGAGGTCCGAGGGCGTGACGCCGCCAACCACGAGCGCGCCGATCTGCCCCTTTGCGGCGGCAGCGATGATGTCCGCCGCGCTGCGACCGGGGGCAGCGGGGAGATCTTCCACGCCCCACGCGGCGGCAATCGCTTGCCGCGCGGCGGCTGCGGAGACGTCGCGGCCTCCAGGAAGCAAGGTGGGAAGCGCACCGGCCTCGACGGCACCGCGCTCTCCGGCGCGGCGCGGGATCCATGCGAGCGCGGCACCCGTCTGCTTAGCCAGCGCCAGGGCCGCCGTGAGTGCGCCGGGGGTACCGGCAAGACGTTCGCCAACGATGATGACGGCACCCGGCTGGGCGATGGCCGCGGCCGCGTCGGTCGGCAGGTTGGCGAGCGCGCGCGCCTCGTCTCCCGGACGGGTGGCGATGAGCGTGGCATTCAACTTCTCGTTGCCCCGGCTGCGCCATGGCGCCACGGCAAAGACTCGCTTCGCCGCCTTCTTGAGACGCAGGAAGACAACGCCGCCCTCGTCTTCTGGCTCAAAGCCAACGAGGAGCACAGCGGGAGCCTTCTCGAGATCCGCGAAGGTGACGCCCAGCCCGCGTCCGGCAACATGGTGGCCAAGGAACGCCAGTTCCTCGTTGCTCGCGATGCGGGTGCGGGCGTCTACGTCGTTGGTGCCCAGAGCCACGCGCGCAAACTTTTGGTACGCGTACGCGTCTTCAAGGGTCACCCGCCCGCCTGGCAGCACCGCGGCTCCCTTGGGCTTCTTGCCTTCCAGCGCCAAACGCAAGCCGGCAGCGGCAGCGGCAATGGCGTCGGGCCATGAGGCTTCCACGAGTTCGCCGTCCTTGCGAACCAATGGCTTGGTGATGCGATCGTCGAGGTTCTGCCACGAGAACGCGAAGCGATCCTTGTCCGTGATCCAATCCTCGTTGACGGTGGGGTCTTCGTGCGCCTGACGCCGCAGAATCTTGCCGCGGCGGTGGTCCGTGCGCAAGGCGCTGCCGGAGCTGTCGTGCTCGGAAATGCCCGCGCTCGAGACCAGGTCAAACGGCCGCGCGCGGAAGCGGTAAGCGGAACTCGTCAGTGCTCCCACGGGGCAGATCTGCACCGTGTTGCCCGAGTAGTACGAGGAGAAGGCCTTGCCGGACTCGTCCTCCGCGGCCACGCCGATGGGGCGGTAGCCGTCGAACTCGAGGACGTCTTCGTCAAACGTGCCGATCTGCTGCATGGCGCCGCGGTTCTGCAGATCGATGAACGGGTCACCGGCAATTTCGCGCGAGAAGCGCGTGCAACGCTGGCACATGATGCAGCGTTCGCGGTCAAGCAGAATCTCGCTGCTGAGCGCGAGCGGCTTCTCAAACGTGCGCTTGACGTCGTAGAAGCGGCTCTCGCCGCGGCCGTTGGACATCGCCTGGTTCTGCAGCGGGCACTCGCCGCCCTTGTCACACGTGGGGCAGTCAAGGGGGTGATTGATGAGCAGCAGCTCCATCACGCCGTGCTGCGCACGATCCGCCTCCGCGGACGTGTACTGCGTGTTGACCACCATGCCCTCTGTCACTGTCATGGTGCAGGAGGGTTGCGGCTTGGGGAAGGCGCGCAGGTTGCCATCGGGGCCGGGGCTCGCAACGTCCACGAGGCACTGACGGCATGCACCAACCGGCGCCAAAGCGGGGTGGTCGCAGAAGCGCGGGATGTCGATGCCCACTTCTTCCGCCGCCCGGATGATGAGCGTGCCCTTGGGCACCGTCAGTTCGGTGCCGTCAATGGTGAGGTTGACAGTCTCGACAGGCGGCGGCACGTCCGCGCCCTTGCCTGACGGGCTGTTGGTCTGCACCGTGGTCATGCGTTCACCGCCTCGTTCGTGTACGGAAACAGGGCGGATGCGGCGTGATCGAACGGGCATCCGGCGCCCGTGACGTGGGCCTCGTACTCCTCGCGGAAGAGCGCCACGGAGCTCGTGACCGAGCTGGTTGCGCCATCGCCCAGCGCACAGAAGGCGCGCCCAAGGATGGAGTCGCACGTGTCCACGAGCTGCTGGATGTCCGCCATGGTGCCCTCGCCGTGCTCAAGCCGCTTGAGAATCAGGGTGAGCCAATACGTGCCCTCGCGGCACGGTGTGCACTTGCCACAAGACTCGTGCTTGTAGAACTCCGCCCAGCGCATGACGGCGCGCACCACACAGGTGGTGTCGTCAAAGAGCTGCAGAGCGCGCGTGCCGAGCATGGAGCCAGCGGCACCAACGCTCTCGTAGTCGAGGGGGGTGTCGAGGTGTTCCGCGGTGAAGATCGGCGTGGACGAGCCACCGGGGGTCCAGAACTTGAGTTCGTGGCCCTCGCGCATGCCGCCCGCGTACTCAAGAAGTTCACGCAGCGTGATGCCAAGCGGCGCCTCGTATTGGCCGGGCTTGTTGACGTGCCCCGAGAGCGAGAATAGGCCCATCCCCTTGGACTTTTCGGTGCCCATGCCCGTAAACCAGCCCACGCCCTTGTCCACGATGGCGGGGACCGACGCTATGGATTCCACGTTATTGACAACAGTTGGGCGCGCGTACAGACCGGCGACGGCGGGGAACGGCGGCTTGAGGCGCGGCTGGCCGCGCAAGCCTTCAAGAGAGTCCAGGAGAGCCGTCTCTTCGCCGCAGATGTATGCACCTGCGCCCGCGTGGACGGTGATGTCGAGGTTGTAGCCGGTGCCGTGGATGTTCTGGCCAAGGTGGCCAGCCGCATACGCCTCGCGCACGGCCTGCAGCAAGCGGCGATACACGTGCGCCACTTCGCCGCGCACATAGATGAAGGCGTGGTTGCAGCCGATGGCGAAGGACGTGATGATCGCACCCTCAATGAGCACGTGGGGGTTCACGAGCATCGTGGGGATGTCTTTGCACGTGCCTGGCTCGGATTCGTCGGCGTTGACAACGAGGTAGCGCGGCAAGCCGTCGTCCGGCGGCAAGAATCCCCACTTCATGCCCGTGGGGAAACCGGCGCCGCCGCGGCCGCGCAGGCCCGAGTCCTTGACGGCCTGAACGATGTCCGTTGGCGCCATCTTGAGCGCCTTCTTCAGCGGGCCGTAGCCGCCCGTCTTGGTATACGTCTCGATGGTCCAGGACTGCTCCTGATCCCAAATGGCACTCAGCACGGGGGTGAGCTGGGTCATGACTTGCTCGCCTCCCACCCAGCGGCCTTGGCGGCGTCAAGCCCAGCCAGCGTGGGGCCGCCTACCCCCTGGTCCTCATTCGCGAGACCGTCTTCAAACCCAGCCAGCAGGCGCTCCGTCTGCTTGAAGGAGCAGACCTTGTTGGGACCGCGCGAAGGGGCAACGTCCTTGCCAAGGCGCAGATCATCCACCACCTGCTTGGCGGACTCTGGCGTCTGGTTGTCGAAGAATTCCCAGTTGACCATCATGACGGGCGCATAGTCACATGCGGCGTTGCATTCGATGCGCTCAAGGGTGATGGCGCCGTCCGCCGTGGTTTCACCGTTGCCAACGCCAACGTGCTCACTGAGCTCGTCCCAAATGCGGTCGCCACCCATGATGGCGCACAGCGTGTTGGTGCACACACCCACTTGGTACTCGCCATTGGGACGGCGCTTGTACTGGGTGTAGAAGGTAGCGACAGCGCTCACCTCGGCAGCGGAGAGGCCAAAGAGCTGGGCGGCAAAGCCAATGCCATCCGGGCTCACAAAGCCATCAACCGACTGCACCAAGTGGAGTACTGGCAAGAGGCCGGAGCGAGGCTCAGGGTAACGGGCAAGAATCTGCTGCGCGTCGGCGGTGAGCTGCGCGAGCGTTGCGTCGTCGTAGGTCATCGGTCCACACCTCCCAGCACAAAGTCGAGGGTTGCAATGGATACCACGACGTCGGCGATCTGGCCGCCCTCACACAGAATCGACAGCGACTGCAAGTGGTTGAATCCGGGGTCTCGGAAGTGGGCTCGCCACGGCTTGGAGCCGCCATCGGATACCAGGTGGCAGCCCAACACGCCCTTGGGGCTTTCGATCGCCGTGTAGACCTGCCCAGCTGGCACGTGGAAACCCTCCGTCACGAGCTTGAAGTGGTGGATCAGGGCTTCCATGGATTCGCCCATGATGTGCCGGATGTGGTCAAGCGAGTTGCCCTGACCGTCCGGTCCAAGCGCGAGCTGAGCGGGCCAAGCGATCTTCTTGTCGGCAACCATCACGGGCTGGCCATCGAGCTGCTCTAGGCGGTCCGCGCACTGCGCCACAATCTTGAGCGATTCGTAGCACTCTTCCAGGCGCAACACCACGCGGCTGTAGGCGTCTTCGTCTGTAGAGGTGGGGACCTGGAAGTCGTACGTCTCGTAGCCGCAGTACGGCTCGGCCTTGCGCAGGTCGTACGGCAGGCCCGCGGAGCGCAGCACGGGGCCTGTGACGCCCAGCGCCATGCACGCGGACAGATTGAGGTGGGAGACGCCCTTCATGCGCAGCTTGAAGATGGGGTTCTCCAACTGGATGTCCGCGAGGTTGTCAAAGCGTGCGCGGATCCCCGGAATGAGCTCGCGGATGTACTCCACGGCGCCAGCGGGAGCGTCTTGCGCCACCCCGCCGGGGCGAATGTACGCGTTGTTGGTACGCAGCCCGGTGATCATCTCGATGATGCGGAACGTGTCCTCGCGGGCGATGAACGCTTCCGTCATGATGGTGGTGGCGCCCATCTCATTGCCACCCGTGCCGATGGCCACCATGTGCGAGCCAATGCGAGTGAGCTCCATCATGAGCACCCGCAGCACGTTGGCGCGCTCCGGGACGTCGTCGGTGATGCCAAGGAGCTTCTCAACGCCCAGGCAGTAGACAACTTCCTGGAACATCGACTGCACGTAGTCCATACGCGTACAGAACGTCACGCCCTGCGTCCACGTGCGGAACTCCATGTTCTTTTCGATGCCTGTGTGGAGGTAGCCGATGCCCGCGCGGGCCTCCGTGACGATCTCGCCCTCGATCTCGAGCATCACGCGCAGCACGCCGTGAGTAGAGGGGTGCTGCGGACCCATGTTGACCACGATGCGCTGCTGAGCGAGGCGCCTGGCCTCGTCCGCGATGTCGCTCCAGTCCGAGCCGTACGCCGAGTACTCCGCGGCCTCGGGGTCGTCCGTGAACGCGCCCGTTGCGGTGTACGTCTGGTCTTCGGTGCTTGAGCTGGCGGTCATCGGTATTGCCTCCGCTGCTCTGGGGAGGGAATGCTCGCGCCCTTGTATTCCACGGGGATGCCGCCCAGGGGGTAGTCCTTGCGTTGCGGGTGGCCCACCCAGTCGTCCGGCATCTCGATGCGGGCGAGCGAGGGGTGGCCGTCAAAGATGATGCCAAAGAAGTCCCAGGTCTCGCGCTCGTGCCAGTTGTTCATTGGGTAGACGGCAACGATTGACGGAATGTGCGGGTCGTCGTCACTCACCGCTACCTCGAGCCGCAAGCGGCGGTTGTGGGTGATGGACTGCATGGGATACACCGCGTGTAGCTGCCGGCCCAGGTCCGCGGGGTAGTGCACGCCGGAGACCCCAAGGCACATTTCGAAACGCAGATCCTGATCGTCGCGCAAGTGCCGGGCAACCTCAACCAAGTGCTCGCGAGCAATGTAGAGCGTGAGCTCCCCGCGATCAACCACCACGTACTGAATGGCCTCCTCGGCACGGTCGCCAAGCAGTTCCTCGAGGATGTCGACTACGCCGTCAAACCACTCGCCGTACGGGCGGTCCGTGGCACCGGGCATCTCAACCGCGCGCACCAGGCGGTCATACCCGGAGGTGTCGCCGCGCGCGTCGAATGAGCCCCTGCGGACGTTGATGAGGGTCAGCGGCTCGCGCCCGTCTTGATTGGGGGCAGCAGTTACGTCTGTCACCTGAGCAGCCCTGTCATGTCAGAGGTGGGCGTGGCGGCGAGCGCGGCGGCCTCGGCGGCGGCTGCGATCTCGCGGCGGTTGGCGCCCAGCGGGGTGTTTTGGATCTGGGTGTGGAGCTCAAGCAGCGCGTTGATGAGCATCTCCGGGCGCGGCGGGCAGCCGGGCAAGTAGATGTCAACGGGCACGATGTGGTCAACACCCGGAACGATCGCGTAGTTGTTGAACATGCCGCCCGACGACGCGCAAACGCCCATGGCGAGCACCCACCGCGGTTCCGGCATCTGGTCGTAGACCTGGCGGACGATGGGCGCCATCTTGTTGGATACGCGGCCAGCGACGATCATGAGGTCCGCCTGGCGGGGCGAGCCGCGGAAGACCTCTTGGCCAATGCGGGCAATGTCAAAGCGTGGCGTGCCCGTTGCCATCATCTCGATGGCGCAGCAAGCGAGCCCAAAAGTCGCTGGCCACAGCGAGCCGGCGCGCGCCCAGCCAAGAAAGCTCTCGACCGTGCCAAGCATGAATGGCGGTGCGTTTTCCTCAAGCCCCATGGTTCACTCCCAGTCAAATCCGCCGCGTCGCCACTCATAGACGAACGGAATGGTGATGAGGACAATGAAGGTCATTACGGCAATGAGCCCAAACCAACCGAGCGCGGCGTGCGCCACTGCCCACGGATAGATAAACACCACCTCAACGTCAAAGACGATGAACGTCATTGCCACGAGGTAGTACTTGATGGGCATGCGCCCGCCCGCGGTGGCTTCCGGGGTGGGCTGCAGTCCGGATTCGTAGCGATCGAGTTTGGCGGCGTTGTCGCGGTGCGGGCCAAGCAGTGTGGAGGCGGCCACGCCGCCTACGGCGAGGAGTCCGGCGACCACCATCATCACGATGATCGGCACATATGGATTCATGCCTGGTCCTCCTTCTTCACAATTGACACGCCGCTAAGCCGCCGGAGCGATCCTGGTCATGAGCGACAACATTCTGTCGGCCCACGTCCCACCCCGGGGCTCATACACGTCTGCCAGCAGTCTAGAGACAAATTTCATCACTAGCGGACGGGGAAGCCCGTACTTTGTACAGGCTCGCATGACGCTCGGGTGCTCCACAAGCGAGGCGAACACTCGCCCCAGAGAGTAGTACCCGCCAAGGTCGTCCTTCATCATTCGAGCGTAGCTTTCCAGCGCGGCTTCTTTGCCCGACGCTGTGGTCGCCTCGCGCGCGCCAATGGCCGCTTCTGTGGCCCTGCGAGCGGCTTGCATTGCGTAGGCGATGCCCTCGCCATTGAAGGGGTTGACCATGCCGCCGGAGTCTCCAACGAGCATCATGCCTGGTAGATAATGTGGCTGGCGATTGAAGGCCATGGGAATCGCTGCGCCTTTGACATCGCCAATCTGTTCGCCAAACTCCCAATCCTCGGCGCTCGTGGCGAGCCAGTCCCGCATGAGGGCGCGGTGATCGAGCTTGGAAGGCTTTCCTTTGGCGCTCAGTGTGCCCAAGCCCACATTCGCGGTGCCGTCGCCAAGCGGGAAAATCCACCCATATCCCGGCAGCAGATTGGACTTGCCGTGTTCGCCATCCCAAATGGTGAGATGGCCCTCCATCCACTCCTCTTGGTGGCGCGGCGTCTCAAAATAGGTGCGCACCGCCACACCCATGGGGCGGTTCGGTTTGCGCTCAATCCCAAGCCCAAGCGCCATGCGCGCGCTGACGCCGTCGGCCGCGATAACGAGCGGCGCGCGAAACTCCACGGCCTCTCCCGTCTTGCGCCCAGCGTCGTCCACTGCGCGCGCGGTGACGCCAACAACTCGGCCGTTCTCCTGCAACGGCGCTTCAACGTGCCAAGCCTCTCGGACGTCGGCCCCTGCGGCGCGAGCGTGCTCGGCGAGCTTGTGGTCAAAAGCCGCACGGGGCAGGCTCAGGCCGTAGTTGGGGAAGGCCTCCAACTCGTACCACGGGAACTCGAGGCGGTGGCCGCCGCCAATCATGCGCAACCCGCGATTGGGGATCCAGCCGTCCTCGCGCGGAGTTGGTAGGCCAATGAGTTGCAACTCACGAACAGCGCGCGGCGTGAGGCCGTCTCCGCATACCTTCTCGCGCGGAAAACGCGACTTCTCCAGGGCGATGACGTGGAAGCCTTCGGCGGCGAGATACCGCGCCGCGGCCGAGCCGCCGGGGCCCGCGCCAACGACAATGACGTCCGCCTGAGTGGTTTCGCCCGCCGCTTTCACGCCCCCAAGGTTAATCGCGGCGGGGTGGGACTTTGGACGCGTTGGTCCTAGCGCACGGCGCGCCTGCTGGGGTGCGAGCAACCGCAAGCGCTCCCGCCAGTGCCTAGGCTGGCACCATGGCTGACGCTGGATCCACCTGGGCAGGGACTCACCATTTTGGAGCGGCGCAGTTTGTAGCCGCTCAATCCATAGACGAGGCGGTCCGGGCGGTTGCCGCAGGGGCCGCAACTAGCGCGCCCGTGCGTGCACTCGGCACTCGCCACTCGTTCCACGACCTTGCCGATACCCGCGGCACGCTCGTGACGCTCGTGGAGGTGCCTCCCAATCCCGTGCTGGACGAGCACGCCCACACCGTCACCGCAGGAGCTGGCGTCCGGTACGGCGTGCTCGCTGCGTGGCTCCAAGAGCGCGGCTGGGCGCTCGCCAACCTCGGCTCGCTCCCGCACATCTCCATCGCGGGCGCCACGCAGACCGGGACTCACGGCTCGGGAGTGGGCAACGGGAACCTGGCAACCTCCGTGGCGGCGATTGAGTTCATCGACGCCGCTGGCAGCCTCGTCACGATCCGTCGCGGCGAACCGGACTTCCTCGCCCTGGTGATTGGTCTGGGCGCGTTTGGCGTCATCACTCGCGTGACACTGGACATTGAGCCAACGTTCCTGGTGCAGCAAGACATCTTCACGGGCATCGCGTGGGACACGCTCCTTGCGGATCCGGACGCGATCCTCACGGCCGCATACTCCGTCTCGGTGTTCACGCGCTGGGGCGAGCCAACGCTGGAGCAGATTTGGGTGAAATCGCGACTAGAGCGAGACCCGGGAACGGCTCCAACCTGGCTTGGGGGCACTCGTCTCGCCGGTCCAACCACGCTTGTGGACGGCGACCCTGCCGATCTCACGGACCAGGGAACGCCCGGTCCGTGGCTGGAAAGGCTGCCCCACTTCCGGCTGGACGGCACGCCAAGCAACGGCGACGAAATTCAGACCGAATACTTTGTGGCGCGCTCGGACGCCTCGCAAGCGCTCGCGGCGGTGCGCGAACTCGCGGCGGTCATTGACC
>CAYMRO010000047.1:9532-11905 GCA_964392875.1 uncultured Demequinaceae bacterium | reverse complement strand
CGCGCGCAAGCGCAGCACGCCCCTTCCGTGGACGGCGTGACGCTCACCACGATGCATGCGGCCAAGGGCCTCGAGTGGGACGCGGTCTTCATCGTGGGCTGTTCAGAGGGGCTCATGCCTATCTCGCTCGCGGAGACGGCCGAGGCCGTGGAGGAAGAGAAGCGGCTGCTCTACGTGGCAATCACGCGAGCTCGCGAGCACCTGGCCGTCAGTTTTGCACGCGCTCGCAAGACGGGCGGAAAGGCCACTCGCAAGCGCACTCGCTTCCTCGAGCGGCAATGGCCAGATGCGCGCCCCGCGTCCGTACGGCGGCAGCCCGCGTCCGCGCAACTCGCGGAACTCGACTCGAGCCAGGCGCGCCTCTTCGAGGAGCTCAAAGAGTGGCGGCTCGGCATCGCAAAGTCCACCTCCAAGCCCGCATTCACGGTGCTCGTGGACGTGTCATTGGTGCAAATCGCGAGGGACCGGCCGCGCACCCTCGGCGACCTCGCGCGAGTCAACGGCATAGGCGCGTCAAAGCTGGAGAACTACGGCGCGGACATCCTCGAGATAGTTGGCCACCACTAGCGGCGCCATCGTGCACGCTGCGCCGCAACGTCATCGCCCACGGGCCCAGAGGCACCGCACCCGCACTCGGGCTGAGGCTCCAAGGGCACTTGGATGAGTTCCCCGTCAGCGGCAATGTGCTCGGCCACGCCAACATCGGCTCGCTCCACCCACCCGGCCACGCGTGCCGTCACGCGCGCTGCGGCGGTGGGCAGCGCGATTCGCGGCGCCGCGGGCCGCCTCGTGGCCAACTGGCATCCGCCAAGCTGCAACGAGACGGCGGGCCATGCGATGTCCGCGCGGGTCAACACGATGTCGCGACACCGCGCGCACGCGCTCGCGCCGGGCACCATGAGGTGGGACACCCACACGCCAGCGCCGTCGCACACCACCAACAAGTGCGGGACATCGGTGAGGACGCACGCGGATACCAAGGCGGGGTCTGGGGCGCCGGTGCACACGATGACCACCACGGACTCGCCCCCGCCTCCCACGCGCACCGTGGCGCCGCGCTCGCTCAGCGTGGCCGCCGCTGCTCCCGCACACGTGCCGTCCGCGCTCGCCGCATAGGTTCCCGCCGGCTCCACCGCCACCCGGGCGTCGTCGTGCATGGCCACGGCGAAGCCTGCCGCCGTGAGTACGCCGGCGATTTCCATCCCCAGCCCTCCGCAGCCGTGCACGGCCACTGACGCCGTGACTGGCGGGGACGGCTGTGCCCACGCCCCTGCAATGGTGAGTTGGGCGATGACGCGAGGGAAGCGTCGGGCCTGCACAGGGGGCACGGCGCGACCGCCCTCCAGTGACGCGACAAAGGTGCGCTCATCCAGCCCCAGACCCTCCAGGACAACGGGGCTCGCGAGGCCCACCTGGATGTCGATGCCGCCCTGCGCGCCCGGCCGTGCGAGTACGGGGGAGTGGGGAGGCAGCCGCATGCGTCAACAGTGCCAGCCAGCGCGCGCGCAGCGAGGTTTGTCCACAGGCACAGTTGTTCACACGCACAGTTGTCCACGGACGCAACAAAGCGGCCGCCCTCCCAGATGGGAGAACGGCCGCTAAGGAAACTTGCTCGTTACGCCTTGCCGAGAATGCGGTTGAGCTTGGTGCCACACACGGGGCACACGGCCTTCGCCATGCGGCGGCCATTCTCGGAGATGACGACCTTGCCCTCCGTGCTGCGCTTTTCCTTGCACTTCACGCAGTAGAACTCGCCAGAGTACGTTTCGTCAGCCATGCGGCTCTCCTCTTGATCGGTGCGTGCACGCGCACGCTCTTAGTGGCCACCGGGGCCTCTTGAGCACAAGCCTAGACGGGGGAACGGCCGTTTTCTCGCCAATTGCGCTTCGACGTGTCGGATCAGTCCTCGGCGTCGCCCTCGAGCATGCGCTGCAGTTCGGCGTCGATGTCGTCGCTGCCAGCGCCACGCGCGTCAATCCACTGCTGCCAATCTGCCAGCTGCTCGGGTCGCGGAGACAGATCTGGGTGGGCCCACACGGCGTCGCGCTCGGCTGCGCCCACGCTGCGCGTGAGGGCTCCCCACATGGCCGACGCGTCACGCAGGCGGCGCGGCCTGAGGTCCAGCCCCAGCAGGTTGGCAAAGGCGTCCTCGGCTGGCCCACCCGCTGCACGGCGCCTGCGCATCATCTCGCGCAGCGCGCCAATCGACGGCAAGTGTGGGGCGGCTGCCACCGTAGTGACCTCGTCTACCCAGCCTTCAATGAGGGCGAGCCACGTCTCAATCTGCTCAAGCGTTGCCGCCTGCTCCTCGGTGTGGTGCGAGGCGAAGATGCCGCGCGTGAGCGCCTTCTGCAGCGCGGCGGGATCGCCAGC